>CAKZLT010000498.1 GCA_937127195.1 uncultured Saprospiraceae bacterium | reverse complement strand
CAAAATCTCTACGTCACCCGTAGGCATTTTGTCATTTTTAGAACTACGCTCCACAACTTCACCCGAAATTTTGATAACAAATTCACGACCTAGTTTACGTGCTTTTTCAAAAAGAGAAGCCTCAGTTTGCTCTTCCGAAAAAATCAACTGCGTCACACCATAACGGTCACGCAAGTCCGTCCACATCATAAATCCTTTGTCACGACTCTTTTGTACCCAGCCACTGAGTGTTACGGTTTGCCCAACGTTTTCTATGCGTAATTCTCCGCAATTGTGCGTCCTGTACATTTTCTAGCTATTTTTTTATATTAAAAAAGTATAATTCGTTTTATAAAAATTCGCGATTAAACGAATAAGTTCCACAAAGGTAAGAAAAGCGAAATAAAGGTTAGATTTTGTTTTTCTTTTTTTATAAAAGACAAAAAAAAGCCCATTCCAAATCAATGGAATGAGCAAGTTATTAAAATAGCAGTCTAAAGCAAGGTTAAAAAAAGTAGTTAATTGTTTTTATGTTATTGGAAAAATTTATCATCATGAGCATTGAATTTTATTTATCGAAGCGTGTCAAATCCAGCACTTCAATCAATTTTATCAATTTTGGAGCATACTTTTTATCAGTAGCATAACCAGCTTTTCTTAATCCGTGCGCCCAAGATTTATAATTTTTCGTTCCTAATTTTTTCAAATGTTTGTATCTATTTTTTTGTAAAAATAAACTGTGCGCTCGATAGCTTTCATTGGCATTCGGATAAGCTCTAAAGAAGTCCTTGTGAGAATCATCCGTATAATTAGAACAATGTCCTTTTTTGCAACTTCTAGCAAAGCATTTAATACCAAAATGATTATTGTTTTTTGTAGCTAATTTGCTTTCACCTACATTACTCTCTAGTAATCCTTGAGCTAAAGTTATACTTGCAGGAACGCCATATTTTTTCATTTCCTTCATTGCAATTGGAGCATAACGTTTGATGTAATTATCACATTTTTCGCGTTTGTGTGCCACAATTGCAGGGTCGATATTATTGCGTTTGGCGTAAGTAGAGTTTAAGATAAAACCAATGTTGGAAAAAGTATTGGCTAAATTTTGGTCAATTTTAGTTGTTTTTTTAGGTTTTTTTTCAACAGCCTTTTTAGGCTTTGGAGCAGCTCCAACAATAGAAGTAGCGATATTTTTTTTCGGTGTATTTGGCTTTTTTACAGCTTTCTTTGGTGCTTCTGTATAACTCATTTGCTCAGCGCGCCCAACCTGATTAACAGGAACAGAAGATACATTTTGTGGCTGCTCAATTGGTTGGTTATTTTTAGAATTGACCAAGTTTAATGAAATGTTCAAATCCTTATGGGCAATCACGAAAGCCACCAAACAAACAATGACTAACTTGAGCCAATTTTGCTGAATTAATTGGTTGGCTTGAAACATTTTTTCTCTAAAAACGTGTTTAACCTTTGTTGTTAATTGATTTGTCATGATGATAATATTTTATTAGTATTTTTATAGAAAGTAAAACGGTATTGTTTGTATTAATTGATGAGACAAATATAAAACAAATTGTTTTAATTAAACAAGTTGTTTTAAAATGTTTTTGTGTTTATTTTTTTGTTGAATGTTGTAATTCTTTGTAATACAGTTGTTTATGGAATGCAGTTTTCCGTATTTTATTTTGAATAGTTTTAAACTTTTTGTTTTAAAAAAGAAAAGTATTAGAATTTTGTTTAAAACACATTAGAGTAATTTCAACCATTTTTAATTAAAATCAACCAGATGAATCACATATTATTAAAAAAAATTGAAGCATTAGAAGCTGAAAAAAAGAAATTAATGGACTTGGTTAGCAAGTGCAGTGTAGCACAGCAACAGTTTCGACCAAGTGAATACGAGTGGAGCATGCTCGACGTTATTGAGCATTTGGTAGGAGCAGAGCGAGGAACGAATTTGTTCTTTAGAAAATATCCACCCAAAGAGGCAACTCGAACGATGGGATTCAAAAACTATTTTTATTCCGCATTGACGCAAGTTGCCCTGATTTCTCCATTTAAATTTCCTGCGCCAGCCAAACTAAAACCACCTCAAGGAGATGTAACACTCAAAGAATGGGAAGTGAAATGGCAAAAAGAACGGACTATTTTGAAAGAAATGTTAGCTGACTTGCCAGAAGAAAAGATGAAATTTTCTGTATTTAAACATCCGCGCTCAGGACCAATGGATATTGTAAATGTGATTGCTTTTTTGAAAAATCATGTCAAACATCACATTTATCAAATTAATAGAATTAAAAAATCAAAAGGATTTCCAAAGGAATAAATGCTATTTTTTAATACAAAAATAGGGGCATTTTAAGTACTTGGACAAAATTAATTAGGTATTAAAAATGAAGTAACACCTTGATTATCAAAAGTTATTCACTCATTTTATCATTCACTAATTCTGTCATTGTACTTATTTTGTCGCAGTCAATCAAAATAAAATTTGCTCGGTCAAGCCCTGTCTGCTGCAACTTCTTGCAAAAGAAGTTGCGAAAACCTTCAAGGTTTCGCAAATCTCTATGGTGTGACAATTTAAAATGCACCCAAACAAATATCAGTTATAGCTTTGTTTTTTTATAAAAACGATAATATAAGTCACTATTTTTATTTTTTTTATAAAAAAACAAAGCTATAAGGTTTAAATTTTAGTATATTTTGAAATATTAGTTGATTAATAATTACTAATTCGTTTATTTTTGTAAAAAGAAAATCCTTTGGAAAAGTTGTTTTTCAAAGAACCAAAAATGAATTATGCCAAAGTTTCATACACTAAATGTAAAAGAAGTTAGAAAAGAAACAAATGATACTGTTTCTGTGGCTTTTGATGTTCCTAATGATTTGAAAGCAGATTATCAATTCATTCAAGGTCAATATTTGACATTGAAAGCGATGATTAATGGCGAAGAAGTGCGCCGTTCTTACTCTATTTGCTCTAGCCCGATGGATGAAGAATTACGAGTAGCTATCAAAAAAGTCGAAGAAGGTCGTTTTTCAACTTTCGCCAATGAAGTTCTCAAAGCGGATGACAAGCTAGAGGTTATGACTCCGATGGGGCGTTTTTATACAGAAGTACATTCTGAGCAAAGCAAAAAATATGTTGCTTTTGCGGCAGGAAGTGGTATCACTCCGATTATTTCTATTATGAAAACAGTTCTAGAAACTGAATCAGAAAGTGAGTTTATTCTTTTTTATGGAAATCAAAAAACGGATACCATTATATTCAAGGAAGCTATTGACGGACTCAAAAATACGAATATGCAGCGATTGAGTGTATATCACATTTTGAGTAGAGAGGCGATTGGTAGTTCTTTATTTGAAGGGCGAATTGATAAGGAACGTTGTGAAAAATTTTGCAATTTATTTTTGGATGTAGAAAGTGTAGATGAGTTTTTTATGTGTGGTCCAGAGTCGATGATTTTTGATGTAAAAGATACTTTGGAAACGTTAGGAGTAGATAAAAAGAAAATTCATTTTGAATTGTTTACGACTTCGGCTACACCAGCACCTCAAAAGCCAAAAAAGAAAAAAGCAATATCTAATGAAGACTTAAGTGATATTACGGTGATTTTGGATAGTCATTCTTACCAATTTCAATTGGGAGAAGACGGAGAAAATCTACTTGATGCAGCTCTGAAGGAAGGAGCAGATTTACCATTTGCTTGCAAAGGTGGGGTTTGTTGTACTTGTCGTGCCAAAATCACAGAAGGTACAGTGGATATGACTGTGAATTATGCACTTGAACCTTGGGAAGTCGAGCAAGGCTTCGTTTTGGCTTGTCAAGCACACCCGACTTCTAAGAAAGTTGTGATGAGTTTTGATGAAACGTAGGTTGAGTTTCGGGTTTCGAGTTGGTTGTCATTATTAGTTAATGAAGTAGCGGTAATCAACTCGCAATCAGTAACTTAAAACCAAATAGTTACCTTTTTTTCTTTATTTGACAAAATGATATTAGTCAATGGGCGAATAAAGAAAATGAAGTACTTTTGTAGGAAAGTAAACAAATTGACTGAAAGCCCTGTTTTTTTATAAAAAGCTCTTTGATGCTATTCAAAGAACACAATAAACGCTAATAACGTATGGCTAACTTAACAAAAGAAGAATTATTTCAGGCTAAAATAGATGCCGAAATTAAAATAGAACCTAAAGATTGGATGCCTGAGGCGTATAGAAAGACGTTAATTCGGCAGATTTCGCAGCACGCGCATTCCGAAATTATTGGTATGCTTCCAGAAGGTAATTGGATAAGTCGCGCACCATCTCTTCGCCGAAAGGTTGCTTTATTAGCTAAAGTACAGGATGAAGCAGGACACGGATTGTATCTATATTCTGCTGCCGAAACGCTAGGCGTTGACCGCGCAGACTTGATGAATGACCTAGTTACAGGAAAGGCAAAATATTCAAGTATTTTCAATTATCCAACCTTGACTTGGGCTGATATGGGCGCAATCGGTTGGTTGGTTGATGGTGCAGCGATCATGAATCAAGTGCCACTTTGTCGTTGTTCTTATGGCCCTTATGCTCGTGCAATGGTGCGCGTTTGTAAGGAAGAAAGCTTTCATCAGCGTCAAGGTTACGAAATCATGATGACGCTATCGAACGGAACGCCAGAGCAGAAAGCAATGGCACAAGATGCCCTTAATCGCTGGTGGTGGCCTTCTATTATGATGTTTGGACCGAGTGACGCAGATTCTTCGCATTCTGCTCAATCAATGGCTTGGAAAATCAAGCGTTTTTCTAATGATGAATTGCGTCAACGCTTCGTAGATGCAACTGTTTCGCAAGCCGAATATTTGGGCTTGACACTTCCAGACAAAGACTTGAAGTGGAACGAAGAACGTGGCAGTTATGACTTCGGTGCAATTGATTGGGACGAGTTTTGGAATGTAGTAAAAGGTAATGGTCCTTGTAATCGTCAGCGTATCAAAGCTCGCCAAAAAGCCGAAGAAAACGGTAAATGGGTCAAAGAAGCAGCGATGGCTTACGCCGAAAAAAGACGAAAAAGACAACAGAAAATTAAAACACAAGAGGCAGCGAAAGCAGCTTAATATATAATTGAAAGTTGAGAATGGAAAGTTGAAAATGCTTTTAGTGATTCATTGTCGATTTTTCTTAATAAGAAAAAAATGAGTAAAAAAAATTGGCCCTTGTGGGAAGTATTTATAAGAAGTAAGCAAGGATTGAGTCATAAGCACGCTGGAAGTTTACACGCTGCTGACGAAAAAATGGCTATCGAAAATGCTCGCGATGTTTATACTCGACGAATGGAAGGCGTAAGTATTTGGGTTGTAGAGTCCAAACATATTCATGCGAGTAATCCATTGGAGCAAGGCGAATTATTTGAACCTGCTAATGATAAAGTATATCGTCACCCAACTTTTTATGATATTCCTGACGAAATTGGACACATGTAGTAATGTTGAGGTTGAGACCTTATAGGTTTTCAAAACCTATAAGATTTTGTCCACAGAAAATTGTCACTCAATTTCAAAAATAATAATTCAATATGCAATCAGCATTATTCGACTATACACTCCGATTGGGAGATACGAGTTTAATTATAGGACATCGCCTTTCTGAATGGTGCGGTCATGGGCCTGTTTTGGAGCAAGATATTGCGTTGATTAATATCGCGCTGGATTTGGTTGGTCAGGCTAAGAGTTTCTTAGAATATGCTGGCGAGGTCGAAGGAAAAGAACGCGATGCGGATACTTTGGCCTATCGACGTTTGGAACGTGAATTCAGAAATGTATTATTATCTGAACAACCAAATGAAGATTTTGCTTTTACGATTGTTAGACAGTTTTTGTTTGACGCTTTTCAATACCCATTTTATCAGCGATTGACTCAGAGTAAAGATGCTCAAATAGCTGCTATTGCCGAAAAGTCGCTCAAAGAAGTAACTTATCACTTGCGTTTTTCTTCTGAATGGATGATACGATTAGGTGATGGAACTGCGGAGAGTAAGGCAAAAATGCAAACAGCTCTGAATGAACTTTGGATGTTTACGGGGGAATTGTTTGAAATGAATGAAACAGACGAGATGCTTATTAAAGAAGGAATTGCTGTTGATTTGAATGAAATAAAACCACTTTGGGAACAGCGAGTTAGTAGTATTTTGGAAGAAGCTACCTTGACACAACCGACTACTACATGGATGCAATCTGGTGGTAAAAAAGGTATTCATACCGAATATTTAGGTTACATATTAGCAGAAATGCAGTATTTGCCGCGGGCTTATCCTGATGCGAAATGGTAGTTTTTTTTGGGGATATGAGAAGCAAGATGTTGTAGCGACTTGTATAAGTTTCACGCTTTATCTCGCTTCTCGGCTCTTTTTTTATAAAAAATAAAAACGCTATGGAAACGGTAACAAAAGAAGCGATATTTAAAATATTGGAAGTTGTGTCCGACCCCGAAATTCCTGTTTTGTCAGTAGTTGATATGGGCGTTATTCGAGATATAAACTTGGATAATAATCAGATAGAAGTGATTATTACGCCAACTTATTCGGGCTGTCCTGCGATGAATGTGATTGAAATCGAAATCCTAGCAACACTCAAAATGAATGGTTTTGAGAATGTAAAAGTGAAAACCGTGCTTTCTCCAGCTTGGACAACGGATTGGTTAACAGAACGAGGTCGCCAGCGATTATTAGAATATGGGATTGCACCGCCTGCCAAAGGAACGGTAGATAAAAACGCTTTATTTCCAGAAGATAGAGTGGTTGCTTGCCCACAATGTCAATCAGAAAATACTAAAATGATTAGCCAATTTGGTTCAACGGCCTGTAAGTCAATGTATAAATGCAAGGATTGTTTAGAGCCGTTTGATTATTTTAAATGTATTTAGAAGAATAAAAATCTCTAATTAGTTAATATACAAAAC
>CAKZLT010000497.1 GCA_937127195.1 uncultured Saprospiraceae bacterium | reverse complement strand
ATCATTGCAGAAGCAGGTAAACCTGGTCAAGTAACGATTGCAACAAATATGGCTGGTCGTGGTACGGATATTAAGCTTTCTGATGAAGTAAAAGCCAACGGAGGTTTGGCGATTGTCGGTACAGAAAGACATGACTCTCGTCGTGTAGATAGACAGTTGAGAGGTCGTGCAGGTCGTCAAGGGGATCCAGGTTCTTCTCAATTCTTTGTGTCATTGGAAGATAATTTGATGCGTTTGTTCCACTCGGAACGTATAACGAAAATCATGGATAGTATGGGACATCAAGAAGGTGATGTTATCCAACATAAAATGGTTACGAAGTCAATCGAACGCGCTCAAAAGCGAGTTGAAGAGAATAATTTCGGTATTCGTAAGCGATTATTGGAGTATGATGATGTAATGAACATTCAGCGTGAAGCGATTTACAAACGTCGTTACAATGCCCTTTCGGGTGAGCGTTTGGCAGTCGATTTGAACAATATGTTCTTGGATTTGGCGCACGAATTAGTTATTTCTCATAAATATAATGGAAACGACTTTGAGAATTTCAAATTTGACTCTCTGATTTACTTTGGTGTTCAACCAAACTTTGACGCGGTAGATTTCAAAGAGGGGAAAGAGGCTGCTTTAATAGAACAGTTTCAGCTTCAAGTAATGGAGTCATACAAGGAAAAAACAAGTCGTATTCGTAATCAAGTGATGCCATTTATGGAAATGGTTCACAAGGACGAAACGAAACGCTATAAATATGTAGCAATTGATTTCACTGATGGTCAAAAAGGTTTGCAAATTTCGGCAGACTTAGAGAAGGCAATCGACTCAGATGGTAAAAATATCGTTACTGATATTGAAAAATCTATCGCTTTGGCTATCATTGATAACTCTTGGAAAGAACATTTGAGGTCAATGGATGAATTGAAAACGACGGTTCAAGCTGCTTCTTTTGAGCAAAAAGACCCGTTAGTTATCTATAAGCAAGAGGCGTATCACTTGTTTGAAGACTTCATCAGTGGCGTTAATAAGGAGGTCGTTTCTTTCTTATCGAAAGGTGATATACCTGTAAGGACTGAGGAAGATGTTCGTCAAGGGCAACGTCCTGATAATCGTCGTAACCGTCGTTCTGATTCTAAAACGAATACTAATCGTAGCGCAGAGCCACAAGCAGCAGGTGAACGCAAAAAGCCTGAAACGCGTCGTCGCTCGGAGCAAAAGGTAGGTAGAAATGATGCTTGTCCATGTGGAAGCGGAAAAAAATACAAGCAATGTCATGGGAAGAAATAAGGGTAATTAATAATGAACAATTAATAATTTACTTTTGATGATGGAATCAAAAAGCAGTTTATTTTGAATATTCAAAATAAACTGCTTTTTGATTTTTATAAAATTGATAATTATTAATTGATAATTATTAATTCTCTAATCTTTTTCGTTGCACCCCGATTTTCTTCTATGTATTTTGAGGCTTTCTGACTTGCTTTTTTATAGCTCCCTTCTTGTTGAAGTTGCTCAATCGTATTTTCAAAACCTTCCAAATTATTAATTGTAAAGCCTCCGCCATTTTCGACTAGCCATTTTGCTTCTTCAAATTTTTGATATTTCTCACCAAAAATAACAGGTAAACCAAAGGCAATCGGCTCTAAGGTATTATGTAAACCGCTTCCGAATGCGCCACCGATATACGCCCATTTCCCGTAACGATACAGTGCGCTCAACATTCCTATATTATCAATTATCAAAATATCTGCAACAGCAACATTGTGATTTTCGACTTTAGAATAACGAACAATGTTGAGATTGGAAGGCATTATTTTTAAAATAGATTCAATATGTGCTTCATCAATTTCGTGCGGCGCAATAATAATTTTGAATGATAAAGGAGTGTTTTTTTTACAAAAATCAGCTAAAATAACTTCGTCGGGCTGCCATGTACTACCTGCAATTAGAATCGGTTTTTGAGTAGCAAAAGATTCTATGATTGGAAAAATTCGTGCTTTTTGGCAAATATCCCAAACTCTATCGACTCTTGTATCTCCTGTCAAAGAGGCATTTTTGATTTCGTATTTTAATAATAAATCTAGTGATGATTGATTCTGAACGAAGATATGTTCAAAACGACGAAGCATCTTTTGAAACCAATTTCCATACGATTTGAAAAATATTTGAGATGGACGAAAAACTGCAGAAATGGAATAAATCGGAATATTCTTAAGATGTAATTCATTGATATAATGATACCAAAATTCGTATTTTATAAAAATAGCTAATTTAGGTTCAACGATTTCAACAAAGCGCTTAGCATTCGACTTTGTGTCTAATGGTAAGTAGAAAATGTTGTCTGCGTGCTTGTAGTTCTTACGAATTTCGTAGCCTGATGGCGAGAAAAAAGTAAGTAAAATAGGTTGATTCAAATGCTTTTTTTTGATAGATTCTATCAAAGGTCGCCCTTGTTCAAACTCACCTAATGATGCTGCATGAATCCAAATTGAACCTTTTGGAACTTCTTTTTCTAACTTTTCAAATATGTTTTTCCGCCCCAAAAGCCATTTTTTTGCTTTAGGTTTGAATATCGAAGTCACCACGATAGCACACCAATACGCTCGAACACCTATATTGTATAAAAATTTCATGGCGCAAATCTAAGTGAATTTTTATTATTCGATGGTTTTGGTTAGATTAGAAATTATTTCACGCGGAGGTTTTTTTATTTCACGCAGAGTTTGGGGAGAAGCGGAGTTCGGAGAGGCTTTTTTACTTTTGTTATAGTTTATTTCACTGAAAAAAATGCTATAAAATGGACTACTAATAAAAATAAAAAAAGCCTCTCCGAACTCTGCTTCTCCTGCGCCTCTGCGAGAAATAAAAAACTCTGGGTGGAATAAACGCTATAACAAAAAAATCAAAGTAATGAAGATAGGAATTATAAAAGAAGGCAAAACGCCACCAGATTCTCGCGTACCGATTACGCCTGCTCAAGCTGCTATTATTAATCAAAGGGACGATGTTCAAATTGTTGTTCAGCCTTCGCCTTCGCGTTGCTACACCGACGAAGAATATCAAGAAGCTGGCATTCCGTTGTCCAATGATTTATCGGATTGTGATGTATTAATGGGCGTGAAAGAAGTGCCGATTAAGGAATTAGTTGCCAATAAAAAGTATTTTTTCTTTTCGCATACATTCAAAGAGCAACCTTATAATCGAGGTTTACTGCAAGCTGTTGTCAATAAAAATATTCAACTGATTGACTACGAAGTGTTAAAAAACGAACGAGGGCAACGTATCATTGCGTTTGGACGATGGGCTGGAATTGTTGGTGCACACAATGGCGTAATGACTTATGGTAATCGAACAAAAGCTTATGAGTTGCCTCAAATGAAAAATTTTAAGGACTTTGCAACAGCTAAGGATTTTTATAAAAACTTGAAGTTACCTGCGATAAAAATCGTTTTGACAGGAATGGGGCGCGTTTCTTCTGGCTCTGTTGAAGTCTTGGAAGCAATGGGAATTCGTCGAGTAAGCCCGAGCGATTTTGTAATTGAAAGTTATTCGGAAGCTGTTTTTACTCAACTGGATTGTGAAGATTATGCTGCTCGAAAGGATGGTTCAGCATTTGATTTACAGCATTTTTTCAAAAATCCTTCGATGTATCAATCAACTTTTGCTCCTTTTACAAAAGCGGCAGATTTGATGGTAAATGGTATTTATTGGGATAATGACGCGCCTGCTTTTTTCACAGCAGAAGATATGAAATCAAAGGATTTTAGTATCAAGGCAATCGCTGATGTGACTTGTGATATTGCGCCAATTGCTTCGATTCCTTCGACGCTTTTCGCTGCTACGATTGCGAAACCTGTCTTTGGTTTTGATGTAAATACAGGTGAAGCGACCGAGCCTTATCAAGCGCATACGGTCGATATGATGACGATTGATAACTTACCTAATGAGTTGCCGCGTGATGCTTCACAGAACTTTGGGGAACAATTTATGGCTTCTGTTTTGGAAGAACTTTTGACCGAAAATAGCAATGTTATTCGAGGTGCAAGTATGACCAAAAATGGCGATTTGACCGAAGAATTTGAATATTTGAGAGATTATTTGAATGAAGGGAAGTAATATTTAGAGCTTCTTTTTTTTTTTAAAATAGGTAACTATTCAGCACCTTCTTTATAGTTGCTAGTTTCAGAGACGCTGCGCTTAACTCTGAAACTAGCTGTTATTTTTTTGAAGAATACTGAATAGTGACAAAAATAGTACAAAACTAAAATGGATTGTCAGCACTGATGTTGACAATCCATTTTTTAATGGATGTAAAATTAACCCAATGGAAGCCAAACAGAAAAGGTACTGCCTTGACCTATTTTACTTTTCAATGTGATTTTTCCGTTGTGCTGTTCTATGGTGGCTTTGACATAACTTAATCCTAAACCAAAGCCCTTAACATCATGTAAATCTCCAGTCGAAACACGATAAAATTGCTCGAAAATTTTAGATTGTACTTTTTTAGGAATACCTAAACCTTGGTCTGTGATATTGATTTGCAAGCCTTTTTTATCATTAAAAGTTTCTATTCTGATGGCAATTTTATTGTTAGAATATTTAAAAGCATTATCCAAAAGATTGGAAAACACATTGGTGAGATGAAACAAATCACCTTGAATAGTAGCTTCTTTTGCGTTTAGGTGTGATTGAAAAGAACCGCCTTTTTCGTTGATTTTAATTGCAAAGTTAACAGAAAGCGACTCAATGATTCCGTGCATATCAACAGGTTCATTAGTAATTTGTAAAGCTTTTTTGTCAGCTTTCGCGGCAGTAAGTACGTGTTCTACTTGCGTATTCATGCGTTTGTTTTCTAGCCGAATGATTTGAGTAATGGCGCGTATCTTCTCAGGGGTAGTTATATTTTTTTCATTTTCAATATTGGCCAAAGCAAAGTCAATTGTCGCAATTGGTGTTTTGAGTTCGTGAGTGATATTATTAATAAAATTCGTTTTTTGTTCTGCTAACTCTTTCTGTTTTTTGACGGTTTCGGATAAAAAAATCAAAGCAAAAGCAATACTAGAAAGTAATAAAAAGGAGACAATCAAAGGCGTTCTAATATGATGTAAAAGATATTTTCGTTGTTTAATAAAATGTAAATGCAGTACTTTTTTTGAGTTGAGTTGTTTAATATAATCCGTTTCTTCGAAGGCATTTATATCATTTTCAGAATAATAATAAATGAAATTAGAAGTATCGGTAGAAATAGCAAAGTCAAATTGAGCGGTGATTGTATGTTTCTCTAACGCTTCTTTTAATAAAGCATCATAAACATCAAAGTTAGTTACACTATCCGTTTTTGAAAATAAATTTGATTCAAAGTGATTCAAAGATTTTTCAATGTTCAAATCCATAACGGTCGCTTCATGCTTGTAGATTTTCATCAAATAGCTAGAAACGATAAATCCCATCGAGAAGCCAGAGATGACTAGCGCGAAGAAGATGGCTGAATTATATAGATTTTTTTTCATTGCCTTTTCATTGTATTTTATGAATGACAAATATAGTTCGTTCTAATTGAAGCGTAAAGTAGTTTAAGTTTTCCTTCATCAATCTTTAGTTTTTCTTTAGAAAATAGGATTGATTATCAGTGGTTTGTATGAAATGAGTATTCAAACCTTTAGTTTTTATTTAATCTTGTTAATGTTTTCTTCATTCATCTGCCTTCTTTTTCCATGCATCTTTGTATCGTAATCATTTAGCAATGAATTTTTAAAAACTAAAAAAAATATCATGAAAGAATCAAAAAAATCATCTTTGACAATTAAAAACGGATACAAATTAATGGGATACCTTGCCATTTCTTTTGGAGTAGGTTATATGATAGGATATTACGTGTTGAGTCAAATATTCTAAGTACGTGAGCAGAAGTTTTCACGTATTGATTTCAGACCGTGTCGGTTTTTAAAACCGACACGGTCTCATTTCTAAGTTGAAAATTTAAAATTCTAATTATTTATACGGGATTACTTTTGCTCTTAAATACACTGTTTCAAAAGTTTTAATGTTTTCGTCGCTACGCTAACAAAAGCCGCTTTTAATAGTCGGGCGACGAGGCTCGTCGCGCTACGTTAGCTTTTTAAAATATAAACAAACTTTTGAAACGCTGTATTAAACTTGTGATTTACAATTAATGCACATAACTCCCAGCATTCACGTCAATCGTCGTTCCCGTTGCGTGTTTAGCTAACCCACTAGCCAAAAAAACGATAATCGGAGCAATATCTTCGGGCGTAGTCAAATCATTGAGCGCAATTCCTTGTTTGGCATAATCTTCACCATATTGGTCAATGAATTGTTGAGCCATTTCCGTTCGTGTAAAACCAGGCGCGACATCAAAAGCCGTAATGTCATCTTTGCCATAGAAGCGGGCAATAGAACGAGTCAAGGCAACCAAACCGCCTTTTGAAGCAGCATAAGCTAAATATTCGGGCGTATCGCCTCGAAAAGCCGCGCGAGAACTGACATTTATAATAATACCACTTTGTTGTTTTTGAAAATCAGCCAATGCTTTTTTGCAAAGAATAGAAGCCGCAATTAAATTGACATTGAGTGTTTTCTGAAAGTCATCAATCCATTTTTTGTCACTTGAATTAGCTGCTGTTTCGATGGCAATTCCCGCATTATTGATAATGACATCCAACGTTCCAAGTTCAGAAATGACTTTGTCGTAAAGGCTAATTACAGCATTAGAATTATTAAAATTAGCTTGAAAAGCAATCGCCTTAGAAGGGCAATTTTGTATTACTTCTCGAATGCCTTTTTCATTTTGACTATACTGCAAAGCTAAAGTTGCACCTGCTTGACTCAAACTAATCGCAATTGCACGACCAATGCCGCGACTTGCACCTGTAACGAGTA
>CAKZLT010000496.1 GCA_937127195.1 uncultured Saprospiraceae bacterium | reverse complement strand
GCCCAACAATCAACACAGAAGGGCATGAAGTGTTTCCCTATATGGATTCTAAAAATAGTCGATTGTATTTTTCTTCCGACGGTCAAATTGGCTTAGGCGGACTAGACATTCATTATTCTATTTATCAAGATGAAAAATGGACACCACCTTCTAATGTAGGCGCGCCTATCAACTCCAAATGGGATGATCATAATATCATATTGAATGATGAGGAAACATTTGGATATTTCGCTTCTAATAGAGAAGGTGGACAAGGTAGAGACGATATTTATAGCTTTCGCAAAAAAGTCGTAAAAGTCGAAATTCTAGTATTTGACCAAGCGACAGGTTTGCCTATTCCAAATGCAGAAGTTTTTATTGATTGTTCAAAAGAAACCTTAACTACCAATACCAAAGGTATTATTGAAATAGAAATGCCTGTTGATAAATGTTGTAATTATACAGCAACAAAAGCTTCTTACGAAGATAATGAACTAGAAGGATGTACCGAAGGTTACGAAGCTGGTTCCAAAATGTTTTTAAAAATTCCTTTAGGAAGACCAATGGCATTCAACTTAACAGGATTGGTTTATGATGAAAAAACTAATCAGCCAATTCCTGATGCCTTAGTCGAATTAATCAATGATTGTGATGTAGCTGTCAGAGAATTCACAACGGGACTAGATGGAAACTATGAATTTCCAGAATTGGATAATGAATGTTGCTATACTGTCAAAGTCACCAAAGATAAACAGACAGACAATAGTATCTATATGTATTTGGCAAAGAGTGCTGATAAGATATGTACAAAAGACCAAACTGCTTCTAAAGATTTTGTAATTGACGTACCTTTAACGCCAATTTATACTTTTGCTGGAAATGGTGATGATCCCAATAATCCAAGTGGTGGCAGTAATGAACTTCTAGGAGATCCTAAAGACCTTAACAATCCGAACGATCCTAATAATCCTACTGGAGCGGGGTATAATCCAATTAATAATCCAGAAGGAGGAGCAATATATACAGAAAATGGAGGTGTAATTGTAAGTGGTAGAGAATATGAACCTATTCCAACAGCATTCATAATTAAACACATATACTATGATTTTGATAAGTCGTATATCAGAGATGATGCAGAAGGACCATTAGATACTTTGTATAATATCTTAGTAGAAAATTCTAGATATATTGTAGAAATTGGTTCTCATACAGATGCTAGAGGTTCTTATCGTTATAACGAGCGACTTTCTAAAAGAAGAGCAAAAGCAGTTGTAAGTTATTTGGTCAATCGAGGAATTCCTCAAAATCAATTGACTTATAAAGGTTATGGTGAAAATACTCCAACTAATGAGTGTGTCAATCAAGTGCCATGTGAAGAAGAGCAACATCAACGAAATCGTCGTACCGAATTTAGAATAATCGGGACTACCGATGGCATTAGGTTTGACACCAAAGCAACCTCAGTTGCTCCAAGATATATTAAAACAGACCGTTGTACTAATTGCCCATTTTAGAATATTGATTACCTCTTCATAAAAAACTCACTTTGAGTATCGAAAGGAAATATCCAGTTTGGATATTTCCTTTTTTATTTTTTTTAAAAAAAAGACAGATACAACTGCTTTCAGTTAATCGCAGTAGCTTTTCACTAAAAACTATATTTTTAAATATAGTTCACTGCTAATTAATATTATACGACAATTAGTATTAACGATACATATAAAAAATAATTACCAAAAATGGCACGATAATTTGTAATATATAATATATAGGAAAAAAACTATATTTAGATAAATTAAATAAACGTCATATAATGAAGGTCAAACAATTACTTATTTTATTCGCTACTGTTATGTTTTTCTCAGGAACGGCCTTTGCACAAAAAGGAAAACTGAAAAAAGCTAACTTCGAATACAAACAACTCAACTTTCAAAAAGCAATTGCATTATACCTAGAAGTACTTGATAATGCTGAAAACGACGAAGCTAAAATTAATCTAGCAGATGCTTACCGAAAAGTAGGTAATACTGCTGAAGCAGAGTTTTGGTACGGTCAAGTTGTTTATTTACCAGACGCTAAAGCAATTTATAAGTTATATTATGCCAAAGCGTTACAAGCTAATGGCAAATGTGATTTAGCTAAAGAGTGGTTTCAAGCTTACTCTAAGCAAGTTCCTGATGACTGGCGCGGGCGTTTATTGGCTCAAACTTGCGAAAAAGATAAATTGCGCCTTTTGACAACTTCAAGAAGTAAATTTTACGAAATTGACCAATTACCATTCAATACCAAATATGATGATTTCTCACCTACTATCTTCAAAGATGGGTTGGTATTTGCCTCTGAAAGAGATGAAGGTTCTTGGAAAAAACGCACACACACTTGGACAGGAAATCCATTTTTAGAGATTTATTTTACAAAAGTAGATACTCTAGATGCAGACCATTTTGAATATACTTACGAAAAAAATCCTGCTAAATACGACAAAAAAATCAATACGAAATACCATGATGGTCCGATTTGTTTTTCAAGAGACTATAAAAAAGTATTTTTTACTCGTAATAATACTTTTGAAGGAGAAACCAGCAGAGATGATGATGGTATCGTTCGATTAAAAATATTTACTGGCGAATTAGTTAACGGAAAATGGACAGAATTAAGTGGTTTTCCATTTAACTCTGATGAATATTCTGTGGCGCATCCAGCAGTAACCGATAACGGATCAACAATGTATTTTTCTTCTGATATGCCTGGAGGCTTTGGTGGAATGGACTTATATGTTACTCATTTGAGTGATGGTCAATGGTCGCCTCCAACAAACTTAGGACCTAGAGTCAATACAGAAGGGAATGAGATTTTTCCAACTTTTCACATTTCTAACAAATTATACTTTGCTTCTGATGGTCAATTAGGCTTAGGTGGTTTAGATATTTATTATGTTCAAAAACTAGAAGGAGAAACATTTGGTCCTGTTATTAATATGGGCGCACCATTAAATTCTACGGCTGATGACTTTAGTGTTACTTTAAATGATAATGAAACATTTGGCTATTTTTCATCAGATAGAGAAGGCGGTGTAGGTAACGATGATATTTATTCATTCAAGCTAAATATTGTTGATGTAGATGTATTGGTCTATGACGAGTTGACAGGTAAGCCAATTCCAAATGCTATTGTATATGATGCTTGTTCTGAATTGACTTTCAAAACGGGTAATGATGGTATTGTTACTATTCAAATGCCTACCAAAGAATGTTGTACTTTTTCTGCTTCTAAAGTAGAATACACTGACAATTCGGAAGAGGTTTGTACTAGAAGTCAAAAACCTGGAGACAGAATGGTCGCTAAAATCCCATTATCTAAGCCATTGCAATTTGCTTTAGTTGGAGTTGTAACGAACAAAGAAACAGGTGAACCTCTTGCTGGTGCAGTAGTTACATTGGCAAATGATTGTGAAGAAGACAAAATCACAGCAACAACAAATGCAAATGGTGAATACGAATTTAGATTAGATGACAACTGTTGCTACCGTGTAAAAGGTGAAAAGAAAGACTTTTTAGCTGATGTAATTACAACTAATATATGTGCGAGAGGAAAGAAAAAATCTGAAATCTTTGTTCAAGATTTAATTTTAACTCCTTATGTGGAGCAACCAGATATGCTTTTTGCAGATGGAAATGGCAACAGAAAAACCAAAACTTCAACATCTTTTGTAATCGAACATGTTTATTATGATTTTGATAAAGCATATTTACGTGATGAATCACAAGAACCTTTGGAGGAAATTATTGACATCATGACCGAAAACCCAACGATTATTATCGAAATAGGTTCTCACACAGATGCTCGTGGTTCTGACCGCTATAATCAACGTTTGTCCGAAAGACGTGCAAAATCTGTTGTTCAATATTTAATTTCAAAAGGAATTGAAAAGAATAGATTAACTTATGTTGGATATGGTGAAACTCAGCCAACTAATGATTGCGAAAATGAAGTAAAATGCGATGAAGAAGACCATCAACGTAATCGCCGTACTGAGTTTAGAGTAATTGGTACAATCGATGGCGAAGAATTTACTAAGAGTTCTAAAAAACCAGAAGTGATTAAGATTGATGAATGTAAAAATTGTCCTTTCTAATTCATTAGTATTATTATATAACGTTAATTTAAAAGGTGAAGCTAACACAATGTTAGCTTCACCTTTTTTTAAATACATGAGCAAAAGTTAATTGATATTGAGAGTCCTTTTAGCTTTTTATCATAAACATTTGATAATGAAACCTTATATAAATAAATATGCCCCAGCACTTAGTTCGCTATACTCACATTTTTTAAAAAATAAAGAATCCCAAAACAACTTCTCACTAAAAACTATTCAATACCACTATTTTTTCAGTCGCACTCCAATCTTCACTACTAATATTCAGAAAATACACACCAGGTTCCAATTCTTTCAAATCCATTTTGAAATAAGGCATATCTTCCGAAATAGTTCTAAAATCGCTCAAAACAACTTGCCCTTGAGTATTCACTAATTGTACATTTAGAGTTGTTACATCAGCATTAATTGCCACAGTAATAATGCTATTTTCGCTGGTTATTGGATTAGGAAAAGCCGTCATTTCTGCCTCGAAAACTGGAATAGTTGCTTTTCCTTCAAAGTACTTTTCTGCAAAATTGAAAGCATCAATACCAATCTGTTCGCCAATCAATCGCCCAGGAATATCATCGGCAGGAGGATGAATACCGCCCCAAATTCGAGACAAACTAGTCTGGTCCGAAGCATCTCTATAAGTTGCCCATTGCAAAGTCAAATTGACACTCGGTCCATCTTCAAAAACCAAAAACTCATCCTTATTCGCTTCAAATTCTCCCATTCCTCCAGGGAAAAACGGATCGCCTGTTAGCATTGTCAAAACTTCAGCAGCAGCTCTCGAAAAAGTTGAATGCCCCGAAACAAAACCCGCAAAAGGCGGTGTAACGAAAGAAGGACGTTGATAAGGCCACCAATTTTCCGCCAAAATCCAGCCGACTCCAGCAATTGTACTATCTGGACTAACAATATAATTAGGGCCTTTCCAACTATATACTTTTATTTTATTAATATTTTCACCATTTGCGCCAGCCAAAGTATCACCTGCTTGCACTTGCTCAATATAACCTTCAACCAATGGAATTCCGTATTCAGAATTATAATTTGGCAAGTTAGCATCAGTGCTTTGCCCTTGGTCTGCCATAAAACGAATAGCCGAAACAGGACGCAAATAATCATACCAGCCCTTAATTCCCCAAGCCGAAATCGCAGCATCATGCATCGCTCCTGCTAACATAAAATATCCCTTAATATCCCATTCCAAATCATTAATAATAGTTCCTTCTCCTTTATATTTTTTCACTAACTCAGGATGGTCACTAACATAATTCAAGATTGAAAACCAATGCCCAGGAGGTGTTTCGGAATCAGGACCATCTGCCCAAAATTCTGCCAAAACTCGTGCATAATCAGCTCTAGGTACAATTTGAGGTATGTAAGGTTGCCCCGTTTTAGGGTTCTCAGTATATCCTTGACTAGCATCTCCGCCATTTTTATAATCATAAAAATTACGATAATTTTCATAATTAGTAGGAAATGCAGGATTGTTTCCAATACTTGCTGGAGAAATATCAATCATCACACCATCACTCGGGTCAAGATGTGCGCCCCAGATAGAAACCATCGAAAATCCCCATTTGTATTCCTCTGGCAAATATCCTTCTACTCCGATAGTTGGCGGCGTACTCGGGTCATGATAAACATGATAACTATTTCCATCTCTCCAATAAGTTGTTTTATCACTCTCCGAAAGCGCAAAAGGGGCAACATTACCCCATTCAGGACTCAAAAAAGGAGGTACGCCTCCAGGAATAGGGTTTCCACTTTGGTCAACAAACACATTCAATTTGAGTGGCTGCCATCTATTCGGGTCAATAATATCCGAATTACCAGAAGAATCCATGTCCAAAGCAGGATTCAACGCTTCATAATGCTGATTTTGAAAATTATCATCCTCAAAAGAACCATCCTGTAAACCATACTCCAAAACCTTTGATGCAATATAATTACCTAGCGCGGCTGGCGATCCCGTAGAATAATCAGTGGAAGTAATATTTTCATCATAGCCTAAATCATTCAATAGATTAGTGGCATCAGGTATCGTTTTGAGCGCACCAGGAGAATACAAAAATCGCTCATAAATAATTCGATAAGCAGCATAACTAATTATTTCCTTACGAGCTGCCTCTATATCAACGGGTTTTGATACGCCATCAAAAGGGCAAGTAAAGCCATTCACCGTTTTTCCTAAAAAATAAGACTCCGCCACTTCATCATAAACCGCCCAAGCATCATACATTGCCATCGAAATATGCATCAAATTACGTGCGTGAATTGTTGGACGAGCAAAATCACCCCGAATACCTGTTAACAAAACCTCATTCCATTGTCTTGCCACAGAATGTTGCGCGTTCGCTTTGCTTACAAAGAACAAAAAAATCACCAACATCAACAATAACGCTTTTAAATCACTTGATTGTAGTTGTCTTTTCATCAATAATTACTTTTCCTACTCCCTTATCTAATAAGTTTTTCTCTAATAAATCTAAATTATAGTTTTTTTTAGTAAAAAGAAGTTAAATAGGAGCAGGTAGGTCACTATTTTCATAAAAAGAAAAAAAATAAGCCTTCCCGAATAAATCCGAGAAGACCTTTGTTTTGATACGTATTGTGATGTACCTACTTTATGAGAGAGATTAAAAATTGATTGTATTCTAAATACTTTCTTCTTATTCTGATATATTTTATTAAGTAACCAATCGAAAATAAGTATAGATTAAAAATGATATAACATCTTGATAATCAAAAGTTATTCACTCATTAT
>CAKZLT010000495.1 GCA_937127195.1 uncultured Saprospiraceae bacterium | reverse complement strand
AATTGTTCTTAGAAAAAATGGGAATCCCGCCTGAAGATATTATTATAGAAAGCGAATCTTTGAATACTAGAGAAAATGCTACTCTGACGAAAAAGATAATTGATGAAGGTTACCCAAATAGCTCTTGCCTATTGATTACATCGGCTTTTCACATGAAAAGAGCTAAAAAATGTTTTGAAAAAGTTGATTTGAATTGCGATACATTTAGTACTGCGCCTTTTTCGGCAAGGTTGAATAGGCAGGTATATTATTATTGCTTTCCGAATGGTAGCGTTTTGGAGGGATGGCAAATATTGATAAAGGAATGGGTAGGCTATGTGATGTATAAAATGGTTGGGTACATTTAATCAATAATGACTAAGCGTCGGACGCCTGTCAGGCATCTGACGCTTTATAATTCATTTAATCTTTATTCAAAATAGAACCTTCTTCAATCAAAAATGGAAATTTTACTTCATCAAAATCATATTTTGATAAATGAATAGTTGCCGAACCAAATTCAGGCTTTTTTTGATAGGCTGTAATACCTGTTTTAGCATTTTTTAGTGTGATATTATGAAGTGTTAAAACGGATTTATCTTTAGATGCAAATCCAATATTTGCATTATTGACTTGAATGTATTTAGCTGAAATAGTGGCTTGTTCGCCTGCACTGATGGCTTTGTCGCCCACATCTGTCATTTGACAATTATTGATTTGAATAACGCTGGTAGAAAAATCTAAGGCATCATTTCCAATAATATCATAAGAAGAATTAAATACTTCACCATTACAAAAGTCAGCATCGAAAGCATCACTGAAAATATTTCTAAAGGCACATTTTTCTACTTTAAAATCAGAGCGAACAATATTCAAAGCATCTTCACAATGGTTATTTAAGAACTGGCAAGCCATTACTCGCACATCACTTTCGTAGAATGTTACTGCGCCTGTCAAGTTCCAACCTTTATAAGAAAGCGTATTTTGATTCTTGAAAATAACATGACGGAGTAAAGATTTTGCCTTGGTTTGCATCACTACGATTGCTCCAGATTTTTGGTCTAAACTTTCTATAATAATTGGATTTTCGAGTTCGCCTTGCATTTCTATTGGAGAAAAAGAAAGTAAAAATCCTTTTTCTGAAAATTCAAAAACACTTCCAGCTTCAATGATAACATTTTTATCTTTTGGTAACACCAAAGGTTTTTTGATAGTATATTTCTGCTTTTTGAAAACAATCAAATCTCCTTTTTCTTTATAAGGAACTTGATTTTTTTGAGTTTCGAGTTGGGCTAATAACTCTTGTCTAGGAGACCAATCATTGGGAGTTGTCCAGATTGCAATTTCTTTTTTATAAACAGAATCAATGCCTGGCAAGCGATAATAAACTTCTTTTGCAGTATTAGGAACACTTATTTTTTCATACTTTGGAAGCTCATTTGTTTTTTGTGGAAATACAAAAATACTGTTTGTTGGCTTTTGTATAGAGGAAGCATCGAAGCCAATAACTTCAAGTGGCAAAATGTGTTCATTGAGCAAGGATAGCTCTAATTTGTTATCATTTTTTTGGCTGAAAGCCTGCAAACTGTTAGGATAAGGAGGTGTTTCGCTCGAAATCTTGTTGGCTCTATCTTTCAAGCCTTTTTTATCAAAAGAATAACTGCCATGCTCCGACCTTATGAATCGTTCTCGTTTGGAAAGTTCTTCATCAATTTGAGCTAAAAACAAATCCATGAAATCAGGGTCAGAGTATTTTTTGAGATATTTGAAATATAATTTTAGAAAATCTTTATCAAAAAATAGAGCATACAATGGCTCAAATTCGTCATGTTGTTTGGTGTAAATGCGCTCTGCGTGTAGTGTCCGATCTGACCAATAATTGCCTGCACCAGCGTATCCATCGAAGCCAATCGGTTCTAGGAGTGCAGTGACAGGATTGTAGTAAAATCGCTGATTGTGCCAAGTCAAGGAATGACTGGCATCGGTAATATCCAAAATGGCTAAATACTTTGCCATTCTATCCAAATCAAATATTTCACTAGGTTTTTTGAGTCCAAACTTGTATTGGTGTAACAAGTTTTGAGCTACTTCAAAAGCATTTGCCAAAGTTGGATTTTTGGAGGTTTTTCCTTCTTTGAATGGCTTGAGTTCCGAAGCCCAATAAGCTTTATTTTTGTCATTAAAGTCAGCCGATTTTTTTCTGATTTCAATATTTCTTTTCATAGAATCCCAATAGCGATTCTCTGTAAATTTAACAATTGGCCCTTCTCTTCTGAGTTGGCTTTCGACCAAGTTTTTTGTAAAATGCTCTTCGTAGGCATAAATAGAGGGTGCTTTGTTGTTTAATTGGAGTTTTATAAAATCATACCTTGGAGACAAAACATCAACGTAATTCAAAAACTGATGAAATACCCATTCATTCAAAAAACCTCTGGTACTTGGATTTTGAACAGAAAATGTTTGTAAACCATTCCAGCTTTGTTCAGGATTCATTTCTATGCGAAAGGAGTTTTTCTTTCCACGCAAATGGTCGAGCCAGTCACCTTTGTATCTAATTTTTGCTTTTCCACTACCAGCCTTACTTATTACTTTTGCTTTGACGCGATCATCTTCTCCTTGAATAATAAGTCCTTGTGAAAGGTAGCGTTCTTTTGCTGCTTCAAGGCTTTTCATATTTTTAGGACTCACTTGAAGAGAAAGTGTAATAGGATTGAATATTGAGAATTTTAGATCCGAAATATTATCTAATTCCGTGATTTTCAAATCATCAACATAGGCAATTCTTTCATCTTTTTCTTTAAATAAATAAATAGAATAAGTGGCTTTCGCATCATTAGGAACGGTAAAAACGGTTTCTATAAGTTGCCAGCCATTCTTGTCAATTCGAGAAACAACATTAGTTTGGTGATAGAATTTGGATGGTTTTTCTCCTGCTATCGCCAAAAAAGAGGGGCCTCCGTTGGGTTTATAATTCCAAATTTCGACCTTATAAGTGGTTCGAGGTTTAGGGTTGACGAGTTTGAAACCCAAACTATATATATTATCTTGGTCTAGTTTACTAGAATATTTTCCAGAACGAGCTTTTTCTTTAGATTGAGTCTGACCATTTAGAAATTCATGTCCATCAGATTTAAACACTTTTCCATCGCTTTTTTCTGCGCCACAATAATAAGAGGTTTTGAGAGGTGGGGCAGGAAAGAAGTTTGAAAAATCAATTTTAGAACTGATTAATAACAGTAGTATTCCTCCCAAAAGGAAAGGAAAGTAATTTTTATTTTTAGTGTATTTTTGCTGAATACTGTTGATTCTCATTTTTTCTTTTTTAAAAACTAATTTTTCTTGACAAGTTTTAAGTTGTATGTGTAGTTGTGAGGCTGAATTTTAATAGTACAGCAAATTTATCTACTTTCATTCAATTATTACAATCAAAAAGAGATAAGTAAGCATTATTAATGTTTTTAGCTCGTATTTATACTTTTTTAAAATCAAAATGAAAACTTTAATGAGAAAATTAATTCAAATTTTATGCGGTTTAGTTGTTGTCTTATTATTTAGTTGTACGCCGCTTCTGGAAGTTGTAAAAGAAGGTGTAAGTCTGAGTCTTTATCAGACAAAAATGGATGAAGTCGCAAAGGTTTGGGACACAGAGGTCAAAAAGAAAGGTGAACCAGACAGAGAAGCTGACGGTACTTGGCTGAATTTTGGGTTTCGTTATCCTTATGCTGTATTGAAAGAATATGCTAGTTTGGAGAAGATTCAAGAAGCAGCAGGTTTAAATGTTTTTGTAAGTGGACCACACACTAAAGACCTTGACTTTAATTCGGAAACGAGTTTTGGTCATTATAATGCTGCTTTTGTTGCCAAAACATTGCAAGCCTTAAAAGGCTCAAATACAAATATAACCTTCAAGACTTTGGGGCAGCAAGTATATGATAAGAACTTAAAAAGTACGGCTAGAGCTTATTATAAAGCTTATCAATATGTGAATAGTTCTCCTCAAGTTGAGCGCCGTTCTAAATCGTCAATTACCATTGATGAAGTAATGAAGACATATAAGGAGTATATGAAAGAACCGAGTCAGAAAGCAGGCGGCTATATTCAAGATGTATTTGGTATTTATGCCAATAACGCAGAAAAAGAAGGATTAGATTGGTATATTTCTAATGTAGCAACAGGTTTTTGGGTGAGAAGAAAAATGGATAACACAGATAAAGAATTTTTCGAATTATTGGAGTATATTGTTGCTACTTATGATGCAGATTTTAAGTAAGAACTTATTAGACTTTATTCTAAATAATTTTGTATGAAGCTAAATTAGCTTTTAAAACTACTCTTCGTTGGCAAAATGCTCATTTAGCACGGCTAAACTCCGCTTTTACCGCCTTGATTAGATTT
>CAKZLT010000494.1 GCA_937127195.1 uncultured Saprospiraceae bacterium | reverse complement strand
GTAAGTAATAGGTTTATTGATTAGCTCTCTGCCAAGAATTGAAGAAAAAAATTCAATGCAAAGAGTATCAACAAACTAAGTAATAGTAAAAAATCTTTTGTTTGTAAAGGAAGTTATAATAAAGACGCGTTTTGATTAGAGGAGATACTTTTTTATTAAAAAAAGTGGTTCTTTATGATTTTATGTGGTTTGTCTAAAATTTCACTTTTTTCAAATGATTTCTGGTTTCTGGTTTCTAGATGCTGGTTTCTGCTACCGCTGTTAATCGAAACAGCGGTAGCAGAAACCAGCATCTAGAAACCTAATCAGGTTAAGTAAATGATATTTTGAATGACCACATAAAATCAAAAAGAGTCAAAAAAGTTAATATTTTTTCGTCTCTATGAAGTTATTTATTTTTATTTATATTTCCAACTATCTGATAACTTGTTTCTTATGAATTGTTAAAATCGTATATAAATAAAAGAGAGCCCTGATTGATAATCAACCAAAACTCCCTTTTTCTGATAGCAATAGTAATATCTATTTCTACTGTCCTCTATCTAATTCATCTTGCCAATTTTTGAGTTCTTCCCATTTACCTTCAGCGGCAAGTTCTGCTTGTTTTGCCCACGTTTTAGGATTGTGTCGATTAAATCGTGTTCCTCCTTCTCTGAGGATATGTTTTAATACAGAAGTATTCGTTTTTGATAAATCTCTGAAAGTATAAATTCCATTATTGAAATATAATTCTTCAATTTTAGCTCCTATTCCTTCAATTTTCTCTAAATCATCTTTAGGATTTCCATTAGTCAGTTCAATTAATAGAATACGTGCTTGCCCCTTCCAATTACCCGAAATGATTAAATGAACCTCAATCTGAATAACTTCTGCAATAATTATCATTTCTGCGTCTTGCATTCTGACCAACTGCACATAGCTATTAATACCAGCCGCATTTAGGCGTTTTTCAATTTTGGAGGTTATATTTTTGATTTTTGTTAAATCATCCTTTTCATTATCTAATCTTAATCCTATTCTATTAAAAGGAATTTTATGAGCATTCAATCTAATCTCTTCCAAAAGTACATCTTGTGCTGTTATTTTAACACCATTATTACTATTGCTATTTTTACTGCTTTTATTCTTTTTCTTTTTAATCCAAGTAGCTATTTCTTTAAAATCTGAGCGCAATGAAGAAAGTTCTTTACTCAACTTTTGCTCGTTATTTTCTAACTCTACTATTCTGCTTCTATAATCTCTCACTTCAACAGGTAGCGTTCCTGTTGCTAATATTATAGCATTTTTTTGAGATAATTCAACCTTTAATTGTTCTATTTCTCTTCTTAAATTCATTATTTGGGTAATATCAACTACTGTATTTTCTTGATTTAAAAGAACATTAGATTTTTTCGCTTCACTAAGTTCATTGGTTAGGCTTTCTATTTTTATTGAAAACTCTTGATTTAATGCTGCCAATTCAACATCCGTTGTTTGGTGTTTTTTCAAGTCTTCCAATTCGATTAATAAAGCCGTATTTTTTGCTTTTAAAGCATCTTTTTCAAAAACGATTTCTTCATTTTCAAGAACAAATTTCCTTTGATTGATTTGCTCAACTTCTAATCGATTAGATTTCTGAACAATCAAAGCATCTTTCTTTAGAATTTCAGCTTTGAGTTCTTCTATTTTTTCATTTAAAGTATCAATACCTCCCCTTAAATCAGCGTTAACTTTTGATAAATCTTCTCTTTTTGCCCATTCCAACTCATAATATTGAATTTTATCATTTAATAATGATATTGTTTGTTCTTTCTCTTCAATAGTTAATTCATTATTATCAATTTGACTTTGATAAGTATTCGTTGCCATTTTTGATGCATCTAATTCTTCCATCAAATCCGCTGCATCTGTTCTTAATTGATTTTGTTCTATTTCCAAATGAAGCACTTTTCCCAGAGCTTCTTCTAGTTCCGTTTCTTTATTAGATAGCTCTTCTTGCAAATCTTTGGTATTGAGATAAGTGGTTATTTTTTTAAAAAACCAACCCGATACTGCTCCTAAAAGCGTCGCTACAATAATCATAGCGGGAAAGTATTGACATATATTTTCTAACATAATTGTTTGTTTACTTGATGATTGAGAGTTCTACTTTTCGATTTTGTTTCCTTACTTGTTCGATATTACTAGACACTTTAGCCTTAGATTTCAGAATGCCCATCTTTTTCACTTCAATTTGATTGGCACTTACAGCTCTTTTTTCCAAATAATCTTGAATACTTACAGCTCTTTTTCCAGATAATTTCAAATTATAACTAGCCAAACCTACATCATCCGTATAACCAGACAGAACGACTTTTGCCCTTGGATTTGACTTTAAATAATTGATATAAACTTCCAAAGTTTTTGCGTCAATTGTGTCAATTTTTGGAATATGGCTATCTGTATCAAAATAAATAGTCACAGACTGCGCTACTTTTGCCAATTCTGCTTCGGTCACTTCTACTTTTTCTTTTGTTTTGGGTACAGAAACATAATCTGCGACGGGTGCAATAAAATAATCTGCACCACCCAAAAGCTGATTATCTACCCAAAAAAGTTCCATGTCGGATTCGGTACGAAGAACAATTACTTGTGAAATAGGGCTTCCCATTCCTATCCACCAATTCCTGAGGCTCACAGCTCTTTGATTACCAATGCTTTCTAAATATTCATGATTCTCAGAAATACCTGACCAGCCTTTAATAATTAATGCTTGAGTTGGGTTTTTCTTCAAATAAGCTACTACCCTACTCGCTGCTCTTTGAACTTCGTTCGGATACGGATGAAGTATGTTTGCACTATTCTTATTAAAAGATAAATTTGTTTTCGCTTTCGCAACTAAACCATCTTGTGACTCAATCATTAGTGATTGATTTGGTAATGTTTTGATTTCAAAACGAACACCATCAAATATTTTTCCACTAGCACCTTCCATCGTAACAACAACTTCCGAAGTAGTAATAATTCGCTTAAATGGCGCGCCTAATTTTGTCAATTCAGCTTTTACATTGGCTGCTCGTTGTATTCCTAACCCTTTATTCTCTTTTTCTGCCCACTCCTGCCCTTTGATAATCAATAACTTATCAGGATGTGTTTTAATATATTGTGCTGTTTTTAGTATTTCTGCATTTACATCATTTGACATCTCAGGAAGAGCTGATGCAGTCGTAAATTGAATATTATCTAATGCGCTAGCTACGCTAACCGTTCCATCTTGAATAGATAAAGGCAAACTACTCACTGGAGCGAAACAACAACTCATTTGGTAAGCCCAAATTGAACCAACAATCCATAATGTACTTATACTGAGTAATAAAGGCATTGGTTTGTGTGAAAGCACTTTTAACCATAGCCGTTTTTTGGAACGTGTTTTTGGATTTGGTGAAGTATTATCCGCCAGAGGAGGATTAATATTAGGTTGATTCATGAAAATATTTGTTTATAGCAGCATTATGTTAGGAATAATATTCAATTCTAGAGTTAGAATTGAAAAAATAATTCTCTTTTAAAAAATCTAAACGAATATAAAAACATATTATATGTTTACAAAGAAATGACAAACTTATTTTTAATTTTATACTGTCACAAATATTTAAAAATAAAAATAACATCTAAAAACACAAAGAGTTCTTGCGAAAATATTCGCAAGAACTCTTTTTAAAAATTGAACTTCAATTAATACTTAAAATTCTATAAAGATTTTTCTGATTGTAACTGATTGCAATGATAAGTTATCTCGCTAAAAATACTGACGACATACCTAAAGGCACTACAAAATGTTATAATCAAAAATTGTTATCCGTTTTTATAAAGCTTCTATCAGCATTGCAGAAGCTCCGCCTCCACCATTACAAATACCTGCCAAACCGTATTTTCCGCCTTTGTGCTTCAATACCGAAATCAATGACATCACGATTCTTGTACCAGAAACTCCAACAGGATGACCAATAGAAACCGCACCACCAAAAACATTGACCTTCTCATAGTCCAAGTCTAAACGCTTCATATTAGCTAAAGCAACTACAGAAAATGCTTCATTTACTTCAAAAGCATCAATTTCGTCAAGCTTCACACCTGCTTTATCCAATGCTTTTGGCATTGCCAAAGATGGCGTAGTGGTAAACAAAACTGGTTTTTGAGCAGCATCCGCATAACTAACGATTTTTGCCAAAGGTGTTAAGCCCAATGCTTCCATCTTTTCTTTACTCATCAAAACAACCGCAGCAGCACCATCATTGATTTTTGAAGCATTACCAGCAGTTACAGTACCTTCTTTTTTGAATACCGAGCGTAATCGCTTCATGTCTTCCAAAGAATTGATACGCTTGTTATTCAACTCCTCATCCTTATCAAC
>CAKZLT010000493.1 GCA_937127195.1 uncultured Saprospiraceae bacterium | reverse complement strand
TACATTAGAAACTGAAAAAGCAAAACTTGAACAAGATTTGACTTTATTACAGGCTGAAATTGATGATTTAACGACAGCGGTGACTAGTCGAAACGTTGATGGTGATGGTTTACTAATGGGCGCTGGTTTGGGCAATAATACGACTGATCAAGATACTATTTTAGCAGAAATAAAAGCGAATGCAAGTGGAATTCCTTTAGAGGATTTGGGTGTAGCTTTAGAAAATAGTCGTGATAATTTATTGAAAATCAATACAATTACACCGTGGCAGGAAGCAAAATTAAATGCAGCAGGTATTAATAGTTATTTGCAATTGGCAAGAATGCAAACAGAAGAAATTCAAATGATAGCTGATGTTGCTCAGTTGGATGCGGCAACTATTGAAACTGAAGATTGGAAAGGACAAGCTAGAGCTTTATTGGCAGGAATTGCGGTAGCTATACCTAAGGATAATTTGAAGAAAATAGAAGGAATCGGGCCTAAAATTGAGCAATTATGCTTTAATAATGGAATTTATACTTTCCGTGATTTGGCAAATACTGAAGTGAGTGTCTTACTACACGTCCTGAAAGAAGGTGGTTCACGATTCCGTATGCACAATCCTGCAACTTGGCCTAAACAGTCAGAAATGGCAGCGAATAATGAATGGGATGCTTTGAAAAAATGGCAAGATGAACTAGATGGAGGTAAAGAATAATTTATTGATTCTATATGATTTTATGTGGTTATTCAAAATGTCACCGACTTAACCTGATTAGATTCTAGATTCTAGATTCTGGTTTCTGCTACCGCTGTTTCGATTAACAGCGGTAGCAGAAACTAGCAACTAGCAACCAGCAACCAGCAACCATCTGAAAAAGTGAAATTTTAGACAAACCACATAAATTCATAAAGAACGAATTTATTTTAATTCTTCGTTTTCAATTCTCCATTTTTTTTATAGATTTGTAATTATTAAAAATATTCAATAGAAAACAAATGAATATTCTAAGAATAGAGACTAATTTTTGCAAATTATATAAACACATTTAGGTATTTCTTTTTTATAAAAAAGGAAGAGATACCTTATTGGAATGTTGTTGTGGCTTATAAAATAGCTGCAACAACATTTTTTTATTTAGAATAATCTTATTTTTTAATCATTCGTTAAGGAAAATGGAATTACAAGGGAACGAGTATCACATTCAAGGTGTGAACGTGAAAGGACTAGTAGAAGAATTTGGCGCACCGCTTTATGTCTATGATTTTGAGAAAATCGAAGCACAGTACAATGAATTAAAAGATGCTTTTAAGCATAGTAACATGAAAATCATGTATGCTTGTAAGGCGTTGAGTAATTTGAGTGTGTTGAAGTTTTTTAAAAAAATAGGTAGTGGCGTAGATACTGTATCTATTCAAGAAGTGCGTTCTGCCTTACATGTTGGTTTTGAGCCTAATGAAATCATGTACACCCCGAACTGTGTTTCGTTTGTAGAAATGCAGGAAGCTATCGAATTGGGCGTAAATATCAATGTCGATAATTTGCCGATGTTGGAGCATATCGGAAATCACTATGGAGACAAAGTTCCTGTTTGTATTCGACTGAATCCTCATATTTTTGCTGGCGGAAACCCTAAAATTTCAGTTGGACATATTGATAGTAAGTTTGGTATTTCTATTTATCAAATGCGTCATTTACACCGTATTTTGATTTCGACAGGTATCAAAGTAACTGGTTTACACATGCATACAGGTTCTGATATTTTGGATGTAGATGTATTTATGCGCGGAGCAGAAATCTTATTTGAAAAGGCGTTAGAATACTTCAAAGACTTGGAGTATATTGATTTTGGTAGTGGCTTCAAAGTGCCTTACAAACCAACAGATCGCAAGACAGATATTGTTAGTTTGGGCGAAAAATTAGGCAATCGTTTCAATGAATTTTGTAAAGAATACGGTCGTGATTTGACAATGATGTTTGAGCCAGGAAAGTATTTGGTAAGTGAGTCGGGGTACTTTTTAGCAAAGACAAATGTTATCAAACAAACGACTGCAACGGTTTTTGCGGGAATAGACTCAGGTATGAATCACTTGATTCGCCCGATGTTTTATGATGCATATCATCACATTTTCAATATTTCTAATACAGAAGGGGCGATGCGCTACTATACGGTAGTAGGATATATTTGTGAGACAGATACTTTTGGTTGGGATAGAAAAATTAATGAAATATCAGAAGGCGATATTCTAGCATTCAAGAATGCAGGCGCGTATTCTTTTATGATGTCTTCCAATTATAATTCCCGCTTTCGACCAGCAGAAGTCGCGATTTATCAAGGCAAAGCGCACTTGATAAGAAAGCGCGAAACGATTGAAGATATTTTTGTTAATCAAGTAGAAATGGCGTTTTAGAGTTTCGGGTTGCGAGTTGGCTATCGCTGTTATCCATTAAACAGCGGTAGCCAACTTGCAACCCGAAACTCGCAACCCGAAACCTTTAATTAATTCCCCCAATCATCTTTAACTAATTGTTTGATGAGTTGCATTCCGCGATGCCCCCAGATAGGATGGTCAACTCTAGAGAGTTGTTCTGCTATTTGCATTGCCATAAACTCAGGAGAAGTATCATTTGACTTCGCTCTATCTAATAATTGAAGTGTGAAATCATAGACTTCTAAGATTTTTTCTTCAATAGTATCTAACAAATAACCATATTGTTCATTCGCACAATTGACAATTCCCATTCTATTAATAATAAAATCAGGTAGGTATAAAATGCCTTTAGCGTGTAATGCTTCTGCGTGAGCAACAGCATCTTTCAATTGATTATTAGCAGCACCAGCAATCATTTTGACATTCAAAAGAGGAATAGTTTCATCATTAATAATTGCTCCAATGGCACAAGGTGCAAAAATGTCTGCTTCCGTTTGATAGAAAGTATTCAAATCTTCTTGAATCGTAACTTGTTCGGTTGTAAAGGTATCTCTAATCTTTTGTTTGGTGTTTTCATTAATATCAAAAACGGTGACACGACCTCCAGCATTGACAACCTGTTCCATCAAAGACCAACCGACATTTCCTGCACCTTGAACCAAAACGTGCTGATCGGAAAGGTCAATATTCGTTTTGTCATCTTTGCCTGCTAAGTGATGAACACCAGCAACCAATCCCATAAATACACCGCGAGCGGTAAAGATACTTGGGTTAGAACTTCCTCCAATTTCTTGGGGAATACAAGTGCAAAAACGATTATTGGCATGAATAACACGCATATCTTCGGGAGTCGTGTTCATATCTTCGGCACAAACGTAAGCACCATTCAGACTAGCAATAAATCGCCCAAAGTTGGTAAATACAGTTTCGCGCTCCGTTCCTTGTAGTTCGCGTGGATTTTGATTAGAATGAATAACACTTTTTCCGCCGCCCCACCAGAGGTTCGCACAGGCATTTTTATCGGTCATACCTTTCGCTAATCGAATGGCATCCGTAAAAAGAGCACCCAAAGTTTGGTAGTGTTTCATACGAGTACCGCCTTGACCTGCACCGCGATTAGTGCGATGAATAGCAGCAACGTAAAGACTTTTTGTTGGAGCATCGACTTCCCAGAATATACCTTCATGCCCTTGATAATCAGGAGAATTACTGATGTAATTATAAATGTCAGCTAGTTCTTGATTAGAAATCTGTGGAGTTTGCCCTGTTAGTACGACGTAGCCGCGAGTAATGCCAGATTTGATAGCATTTTGTACAAATTCATCAGGAGAATTATTTAAATTGATTTTCATAGTTGTCGCTCTATAGATTTATGCCATTTTGATAATTTTTATTTCTCAAAATGATAATGCTCAGTGAAGAAAAATAAATAAGTTGCACCATTATACAACTTTATTTTTTTATTTAAAAGTGCTTAAAAAATTAAGCATAGCACCGCTACGGTTCATTTTTTAAGTGCTTTTAAATAAAAAAATAAAGTTGTATAATGGTGCTAGTTATTTATTTTTCTTCACTCATTATTAAAAAACTGTTTTCATATAACTGATTTTCTATATTTCTATAAGAAATGATAAAAAAATCAGTTGCGAAAAATTTCTTACAAAGAAAAGACAAGTTGGTAACATCTCCCGTTTTTTTTAAAAAAAAGGTGATTAAAAAAATCAGATTGATATGTTTTTGACAATTTGCTGGGGTTCACTAAAAAAGCCTTTTCCAAAGAAATAGGTATGAAAACAAAAAGTTGTAGAATGATTAAAAATTAACTCGCCAACTCAATAAAGGAATTAAGCCCAATTGGTATTTGGTAATAACGGCATTTTGAAATACATCAAAATAATTAAAGGCTACATTTTGATGATTAGTGGCATTTTGAATATCTAAAGCAATGGTATGTGAACGAGTTGGAGAACGCCTATTTTTTGAATAATCATAAATCTCTTTTTTCCAATATAAACGCAAATCTAGCTTAAATACATTAGGTTGTTGGCGTGTAAAGGCTTCATTTTCAATAATAATTGTTTGCCCTGCGGCCTCCGAAAGTGCAAAGTCAATCGGGCTTTCACGCAATCCGCCAGCATAAACAGCTCTAGCATATACGCCTATTTTGCGTTTGATGTTTTTATCTTTTTTATTGATGTGCTTTTTTAACCATTCTTTTCCAATAATGATATTAGCGATGTAATTCCCGTTATAGCGCGTATTTCTCCAAATATTATCACCAGCTTTGTATTGAGATTGATACAAGCTGGCATTAGCTGAAATATAAAGGTTGGCTTTTATTTCTTTCTTGATGGCAACTTCAACGCCATAATTTTGTCCAATTCCTTCATTGGATAGTGGTGCGTTGATGAAGCTGTTTAATTCGTTAATGACTGAAAATGAGCTGTTTGGAGTGTTTATAATAGGAATGTCAAAAAGGTATTGATAATAAGTTTGGATTTGTAAACCCAAATTGCCACGGTTCTTTTGGAACTTTAGGTTGAAGTGATGCGAGCGCGTTAAGTCGAGATTTTGATGGTCAAAAGTGCCTTTTGAATTGGCACTTAAATATACTTCGGGAGCTTGTAGTTGACTATGCAAGCCATAAGAAAACATCAAATCGCCTTGGAGTTTCCTTACATTTTTGATAAAAGTAAGGCGTGGCTCAATGGCATAAGTCCCATTTTGGGTGTAAATCATGGAGTGAACACCCATTTTTAAAGAGTAATGGTTTCTATTATTATGAATATCATAATTGATACTCGGTTGTAAAAGCCATCCGCGTTGCTGTCCGCTCGACTCCGAAAAAAGAATATGGTCAAAGTTTTGTAATTGATTGTTAGCATGGATTATCGTGGCCGCGTTGATTTGAAAGGAAAGCGCAGACGTTAGTAGACTTAATAAAAGTATTTGGTTTTTCATAATTTCTCCAGTTTGTTTGTGGCCAATAAACTACAAAAATCCAAGTTCGTGAAGGAGAAACTATGATAATGGGAAAAAAAATACTGTCTAGTGTCAATGTGACACTAACTCTTAGAGTTGCTAAAATTTCCCACAAGTAAATTCAACTTTCATATTGGGGTCGCTAATACCTAGAAATTGTGCATGCTCTTTGGGCATAACAAATGTCTGAGTTAATTTTCCATCACTTGTCATTTTTAAAGAAATTTTACCAAGGTCAATGCCTTCTGTTTCAAGATCTAGTATTTCAGTTTCAAAAGAAGTGTCTGTGATATTTTTTATCGTAAAGATATCATCCATTGAAGCTGTTCCATCATAATAATATTTTGATTCTACTAATTGCAATTCAGAAGAATAATCGAGATTGGGAATTTGTGGAAATTGATTTCCAACCAATACAAAATATTCTGCTCCAGAATCATTTTCGGTACAAGTGAACTTTGGAGAGCGCATCTCTTGGGAAAATGAGTTTATGGATAAGGTTAAAAGAATGGCCGTAAATAGTAATTTCATGATCTCACCGAATTTTTTTAAGTGTTTTTATTTACGTATATATAGCTCATATTTAGTTTTAGAAGTAGTAAT
>CAKZLT010000492.1 GCA_937127195.1 uncultured Saprospiraceae bacterium | reverse complement strand
ACTTCCTTTCAAAAATTCACTAACCGCTTTCGAAGCTGCAAAAGCCATCAAAAAAGGCGTTACATTACATAATCCACACCTTAATATTGAATTATCTCCAATTGAGAAAAATCAAAAATCAATAGTTAACTGGTCAGAAATAGAAGAGCAAATCAAAAAATCTGATTGTATTATCACAGGAGAAGGTCAGATTGATGAAGTATCATTCGAAGAAAAGGCAATTGGTCAAATCGTTAACCTTTGCAAAAAACACAATAAAACGATTATTGTTATTGCAGGAAAACACAACTTAAAACTCGATAATCCATTTTATCAACAAATCGCGCCTATTTACACCATTACAGAAAAAGCTAGTTCTGAGGAAGAAGCCTTTTTAAGAGCTGCGCATTATTTAGAAAGAATTGGACGGAGGGTGATTTAGTTGATTGGTGATTGGTGATTAGTTGATTGGTCGCTAATAAACGACCAATCACCAATCTACCAGTCACCAATAACCAACTAAGGACGCTTCTTTCCTGTAATTTTTTCATAAACTTTCCAAACATCCAAATTTGGGTCAGGCTCAAAACCTTTCCCCATTCGAGCTATTTGAAACATATACCACGGCGTTTCCATCATTCCGCTTTTATCCATTTTTTCTACTCCTGTTTTCAAGTTCTGAACAGTACAATCTGTTCTTTTGCCACTCAATAACTCATTCGCAACATTTGGATACAGGCAAAATGGGCGACCTAATCCTACAAAATCTAACTCTCCTCCTTCAATCGCTTTTTCCATTGCCGCCGAAGTTCTAAAACCGCCAGTCAACATCAAAGGACTTTTGATTTTACTTCGAACTTTCGTAATAAAATCCATAAAATACGCCTCTCTTAGCTTCGTACTTTCCTTTTGCATTGAACCAACCATTGCAGCACGCTCGTAAGTTCCGCCTGATACTTCAATCAAATCCATTCCTTCTGCATCCAAAAGTTGTATTACTTCCATAGACTCTTCCTCTGTGAAAGCACCTTTTTGAAAGTCTGCAGAATTGATTTTGATACCAATCGGAAAATCATCACCACATTTTTTACGCATATTTCGATATATCTCAATAACGAATCTAGCTCTATTTTCGAGTGAACCGCCCCATTTATCTTTTCTCAAATTCGTTAAACCAGACAAAAATTGGCTCACCAAATAACCATGCGCGCCATGAATCTGTGCGCCTTTCATTCCAGCCTTTTTGGCTAAAAGCGCGGCATCTCCATATCTTTCTATCAAGTCTAATATTTCATCTTCCGTCAAAGGGCGCGGTTCTAAATAAATCCGCATTGGCATTTTGACATTAGATGCACTAACTGGTGCTTTATCCAAATAAACAGGTGCTTGTCGCCCAGGATGATTGATTTGCATCCAAAGATGCGTGCCATTCGCTTGCGCTTTTTCGGCTAATTTTGTATAATCAGCTAGGAAGTTTTCCTTCTCAGCTATCATTACATTTGCATTCACTAAGTGGTCTTTATCGACCATAACGTTGCCTGTAAATAATATTCCTGCACCACCTTTCCCCCATCGTTCGTACAAATTAAAAAGGGCTTCTGATGGTCGTCCGTTCGCTTCCGCGATTCCTTCACTTAAAGCTGATTTTGCTAATCTATTTGGAATAATAGTACCTGATGGTAATCTAAAAGATTGATTCAAATGATTGATTGACATAATTTTATTTTGGTTGATTTTTTCTATTTCTTAGTGAAGAAAAATAAATAAGTTGCATCATTATACAACTTTATTTTTCCTCACTTAAAGCGTCCCCATTTAAAATTCATTGTACGTCCATTATTTTTTAAAAAATAAGAAGACAATGGAGGTAAACCTATTTCTTTTCTGTTTTTGTCTATTCGAGCTATATTACCTTCTGATAAATCTTGATTAAAAGTCATATAATAAGTTCCATTATCACTTATTTCACAATACACCTCATACATATAAGCATAATTAGAAGGTAAATATGCTCCATTTTTTACAGCTTTCAATGCCATAGCATGATATTTTTGATTTTGGGGTTCTCTTAGATTATGCAATAGTATCGTAGCTACACTAAAATAAGTATCTCTTCCTAATAATTGTTCTGAAGGAAAACCATATTCATCAATTAATTCTAATAACTTTTCAAAAATCTCTTGGTCTAATGCCATCAATTTTTTCCGCTTTTCTTTACTAATTCTGATATAATTCTTTCGTACAACATTCTGGTCTATATGATGCAAACTATCTATTAATCTAGTATATTCTTTATGAATAGATGACTGAAAAGTCATTTCATAAACCTCAATACTATCTTTATACAACTCATAATAATGGCTTTTTTGAAATGTTTTGAATGGCTTTTTTTTAAAAAAATCATCTGAATTCCCTTGCTTTTTTAGTTGGCAAATATACTCGTAAGCCTTTTTGTGTTGATTAGAAAGTATGGCACATTTACTTGCTTTTATATATTGCAGGTTGTGAACATAAGGAACTTTTGAAAATGCAGAATCAAATTTTTCTAATGCCAAATCATAATCCTTAAGATAAATCTGTTCATCAGCATCATTACATAAATGATAATATGGCAAATAATCTTGTCCTGATAGCTTCCCTAAGCTGATAAATAAAAATAATACTAAATAACTAACTTTTTTCATGAGATTTGTTTATTGGTTTATTTCGGTAGAAAATTCTACTTAATAACTGATATTACGCAAAAATTTATAATATAGCCTTTTGTGTAACATCCGTTGATAAAAAGAACGTATTTCTCTTATTAAGATACGGTTTTTGTATGTTTTTATTTATACTCTAAAAACAGCAATATCAGACATTTTCAAGAAACCTATCTTTTCATAAACAGATTTACCCAAATCCGTTGCTTCCAAATGAGCAAAAGTACATCCCAATGCTCTCGCATCTAATAAAGCTTGTGTTGTAATCTGTTGACCGATGCCCTTTCTTCGATAGTTTTCATCTGTTGCAATCAAATAAATTCCAACTTCATCGCCTGTAATCACAGTTAATGCTGTTGCTACAGGAATAGCATTTTCAAAAGCTAAATAAAATCGACAAGAGTTGTTTTGACTCATTTTATAAAAAAGCGTAGAATCCACTCCTGTTTTCCCCATTAGCCCTTCGTCTATAATTCTTGCCCAATGCTCCATGTCTGAACGCTCCGAAATAACTTTGATTTCTAATTTCTCATTTTGTTGAAAAGGCTTTATATTTCTCAAATTCAAAGACATAGCAGCCCAAAATC
>CAKZLT010000491.1 GCA_937127195.1 uncultured Saprospiraceae bacterium | reverse complement strand
AATCCTCGATAGTATGAATGTAAGTACCGAAGCCATACTTCTGAGAAATCCAGCGCAAAAGGTCAAATGCCGCTAATCGGCTAAAATTATCAGAAATACAAACCACTGATGGACGCCAGCTAATAGATTGTTCTTTTTCTGCTTTTTGTAAAAAGACCTGTAACTGACGGCTAATTTGGAAAATTACACCTTGGAAAATAACAGCCACATTTCGTTTATCTTTATTAAAATAACTTAACATGAAATACAAGCCCAACATCATTCCTATTGACAATACGGCATAAAGCGTATTCATAAAAAACATCAGACCAAAACACATCAATGCTCCAACTAAAGAGATATACCAACGAGACTTAAAAGTCGGTCGATAAGAAGGATCTGCTGCAAAATGTTGTAAAAATGAAATCAAACATAATGAACCATAAGTTACCATGAAGAACATGGAAATAATCTCAGCAACGACATTAATTTCGCCAAGCATGATGAAAAATATTGCAATCAAAACCGTTACAATCGTTGCATTGAAAGGCTCATCTCCCTTGTCTGTTCCTTTCGAAAGCCATTTATTAACAGCTTCTGAAGGCATGACATTATCTCTTGCGATGGCTTGAAGCGTACGCGGAGCAACCATAATAGAACCTAAAGCAGATGAAATAGTAGCTGCTGCTAAGCCTAAAGGAATAATCCAAAATCCTTGCCACGCAATATCAGCCATAATCAAATTATCAACATTCATTAAAGCTTCTGGGCTTGCCGAAGAATATAATTTGTAACCAATAAATACATAAATAACCATCCCGACAATTGTTCCTGCTAGTGTTCCGAGCGGAATAGATTTACTAGGATTTTTTAAATCTCCAGATAATCCAACTCCTGCGGTCATTCCTGTAAAAGCAGGAAAAATAACGGCAAAAACAGTGAAGAAACCTACCGTTTCGGGAGTAATTGAATTCGTTAAAGTTTGTTCTGTAGCTGCATCAACAGGAGTTCCAAGAAAAAACGCAATCATCGAAACCGTTAAAGTAGCAACAACTACATAAAGCATTTTTACACCCAAATCAGCACCTTTTGTTAGTACAACTGCCGTCAAAAGGAATAGCGCAGGTAAGCTTACCGTTTGCTTTAAGCCTAGTAAATACTCGACCGTAGGATGTAATTCGTAAGTTGCAATGAGGTAGGTGAAGAGTGAATTGAAGGCTTCCGCGAATGCGATTACGTAAAATGCAACACTAATCGCTTGCGAAAAATACAAGGCAATTCCGATTGCTGCACCAATGACAAGATTAAAAGAACGTGAAATAATATAATATTCTCCGCCACCTTCTACCTTCTGATTGGTTGCAATTTCGGCGAGTGCCATGGCGGTCGGAATCGTAACGGCGTGACCAATGGCAATAATAGCTAAAGTGCCATATATTCCAACATTACCAACAGCATAACCAAAGCGCAAAAACATAATCGCACCTAAAATAGTCGAAATCGCAGTCAGGAACACTGGAAGTGTTCCAAACTTATTCTTGTTAACATCAATCGCTTGAGACATAGTTGTTATTAATAATTAATAATTAGTAATTATTAATTAACAATTATCAATTAGGGTGGTGTGAAGGCTTTTCAAAAAAAGGCTCTATATGATTTAGGTTGGTTGATATTTTTA
>CAKZLT010000490.1 GCA_937127195.1 uncultured Saprospiraceae bacterium | reverse complement strand
GGCACTGTTTGTAGCAATTTTGTGATTAAAAGAGTATAAGCGCCTTTAGGTGCGTCACTGCAATTCGTTATAATCAGTAATATTTAGTCTCATACTTAAACGACTATATAGCTTTCTTTGTGTGACTCTGTGAATTTCTGTGGAAAAAGATACAAAAAAAGCGGTAGCCAGAATGTATCCAACTAACGCTTTGAGTATATTCACTCATTCAAAACTCACTCATTTTTTATTAAAAAAATCTTACAATAACTCTTTAAAGTAAGGAATAAACTCCTCAATCGTCATTGCACCTTTATCTCCATCGCCCTGAATACGAACCGCAACCTTTCCAGCTTCCGCTTCCTTTTCACCAACAATCAACATAATCGGAATGCGTTTAACTTCTGCATCACGAATTTTTCGACCGATTGTTTCGCTACGTTCGTCAATCAAACCACGAATATCATGTTCTGCTAACTTGTTTTGCAAATCTTTCGCATAATCAATAAAACGGTCACTAATTGGCAAAATCGTATATTGGTCAGGAGTCAACCACAATGGGAATTTTCCGCCACAGTGCTCAATCAATACACCAATAAAACGTTCCATAGAACCAAATGGCGCACGGTGAATCATCACAGGACGGTGCATTTGATTATCCGAACCAACGTAATCCAATTCAAAACGTTTTGGTAAATTATAATCTACTTGAATAGTTCCCAATTGCCAAGAACGACCAAGTGCATCTTTGACCATAAAGTCTAACTTAGGACCATAAAATGCCGCTTCACCGTACTCTGTAACGGTAGTTAAACCAGCTTCTTGAGTAGCTTCGATGATTGCATTTTCAGCTTTTTCCCAATCTTCATCCGAACCAATATATTTAGAACGGTCATCTTGGTCTCTCAATGAAATCTGAGCTGTAAAGTCTTCAAATCCCATTTTTGAAATAACGTGTTGCGTCAAATCCAAAACATCCAAAAACTCATCTTTCAACTGCTCAACAGTACAAAAGATATGCGCATCATCTTGTGTAAAACCTCTTACACGCGTCAATCCGTGCAATTCACCACTTTGTTCGTAGCGGTAAACCGTTCCAAACTCCGCCAAACGAACAGGTAACTCTTTGTAAGAACGTGGTCTAAAGTTGAATATCTCACAGTGATGCGGACAATTCATTGGCTTCAACAAAAACTCTTCGTCCAACTTTGGTGTTTTGATAGGCTGAAAACTATCTTCACCATATTTTTCGTAATGCCCCGAAGTGACATACAATTCTTTTTTACCAATATGAGGTGTAATTACAGGTGTATAACCTCTTTTGATTTGTTCTTTTTGTAAAAATTCCGCTAAACGAGCGCGTAATGCCGTTCCTTTTGGTAACCAAAGCGGTAAACCTGCGCCTACCTTTTCAGAGAAAGTGAATAATTCCATCTCTTTACCAATCTTACGGTGGTCACGTTTTTTGGCTTCCTCCAACATGAATAAGTATTCTTTCAACTCCTTCGCCTTCGGGAAAGTTACGCCATAAATACGCGTCATACTTGGATTGTCTTCTTTGCTTCTCCAATATACGCCGCCCATTTTCATCAGCTTAATCGCCTTGACTTTACCAGTATTTGGGATGTGTGGCCCTTTACACAAATCTATAAAGTTACCTTGCTGATAGAAAGTAATTGTACCATCTTCCAGTTCGTTAATCAATTCCAATTTGTATTGGTCATCCTTTTCAGTAAAATATTTAATTGCATCTGCTTTCGATACCTCGGTGCGAACAAACTCATTTTTTTGGCGAGCCAATTCCAACATCTTTTGCTCAATCTTAGGAAAATCTTTAGAACTCAATTCGGTATCACCAGTATCTACATCATAATAAAAGCCCTTTTCGATAGCTGGACCAATACCAAATTTGACATTGCCATACAATGCCTCTAATGCTTCTGCCAATAAGTGAGCAGAAGAGTGCCAGAAGGTTTTTTGACCGTCTTTGTCTTTCCAAGTCAACAATGCAACTCTCGAATCTGATTCAATCGGACGATTAGCATCCCAAACATTGCCATTGACTTTAGCGGCTAAAACATTCCTTGCTAGTCCGCTACTAATGGACTCAGCAATCTGCATAGAAGTTGTACCTTGTTCGTATTCGCGTACACTTCCATCTGGTAACGTAATATTAATCATTAGTATAATTTTAAAAATCACTACCATACTAGAGTAGTGGAAACTTTTTTGAATTAACAATTAACAATTAACAATTGATAATGAATAATTAAAAAAGCTGTTATAATATAATTGATTGCGAAGATAAGTTTTGTAACTTATAGAAGCAACTTGTTAAAAGAAATATTAGTTCCTTTTAATGTATTTTTAGGTGTTGGATGCTTTTATTATTGATGCTAGGAAATGATTTTTTCTTATTTCCTGAGTCTCTTTTTTTTAGAGCAGCGATTAAGTAAATTTCAAAAAAATCTTAAAAGCGCTACTACCTCATTGGCAGCTTGACTGACAATCTCTGAAAATGTCCTTATGTAGAGTATTATAAAAGAAGATTCATTTTTTATAAATTTTGTTCGATGATTTTTAAAATTAAAACTTGACCAAAAGATTGTCAGTCAAGCTGCCAATGAGGTAGTAGCAGCTTTTAGTAAATTTAAACTCTCATATCAAAATTTCTGATTGTAACGTTTTGCAGTGATAGCAAAATTCACGTCTAGCAACCCTGAAAAGGGTTGAATATGAGTAGCCATG
>CAKZLT010000489.1 GCA_937127195.1 uncultured Saprospiraceae bacterium | reverse complement strand
CAGCATCCCTGACCAAGCCGACGAAGGAGGGCATGTATTCCGAGAACATAGTCAGTATTGACTAAATGTTCTCGGGATACATGCGTACTTGCAAGACCGTGCAAGGCTCACAATTTAGTCATTGACATTCAAGACTTCAATTAACCTAAATCAATAGGCTTTTCCTATAATAAAATTATTCTTACACCCATTGGTAGAGTGCAAGAATAATTTCAAAAGCAAAATCTGGTGAAAGAGCTATTGGAAGTAAAAGTATATTTTTCACCAAATTAAAAAGAGAATTTATAAGCGTTTTCATAATGAAATGATTAGAAATTAAAACATCATCCAATCACTTCAATTTTCAAAAAAGTCAAGGAGGAATTCGCAGTGAAACAAGAAGCAAATCCTTGACTTCTTTTGAAAACTTGGAGTATAACAAAAGTGTTTTCATTTATGAGCATGAATGAAAACACGCTATGCTTCTTTTGGGAAAATAGTTTTTTAGTGAATGTTTCCTTTTAGGATTTTTAGTAAAAGAAATGATTTTTCTCATCCAATTGATTAGTTTTTTATTCAGTCAGTTTTCACAGAAAACTGTCCTCTTACATAATCTCTTTTAAAAAATAAGAATGATAGAAAATGTAAAAAAACACTACGATAGTTTATCCAAAATATATGATGACCTATGGTTTTATTCTAGTGATTTTGTCAGTTTTATGACTGACCATATTTATCAAAAATTAGAACTAAAACCTACTGATAAGATACTAGACTTAGGGGCTGGCACTGGAATTTATTCCAAAGATATTTTGAAAAAAATCAAACTTCAGCAGAGTATTTCATGTGTAGATTTATCAAATGAAATGCTCAAAAGTTTAAAAAATCACCCAAGTATTGAGGCTTTTCATTCTGATGCTATTTCATTTTGTAGGAGTAAAAATGATGAATTTGATAAGGTTTTCTCAAAGGAAATGTTTCATCATTTGAATATTTCTGAAAGAGATATTTTATACAAAGCCTTATTTCAAGCTGTAAAAAAAGATGGTATTGTTGGAATTTTACAGCTTACTCCAACAATAGAATATCCTCTTTTTCAAGATGCTTTGGATTACTTTGAGCAAAACCAAATCCACTATAAGGATATTGAAAAAGGACTTGTAGATACAGGATTTTCGGATGTCAAAACCTTATTCATTTCTTATCCTTTAGAGATTGAAAAAGGTAAATATTTGAATATGATAGCCAACCGTTATATGTCTTTATTGAGTAATTATTCTGATGAAGAATTATTTCTAGGGACAGAACAGGTAAAAGAAAAATATAAGAATGAGCCAACTTTAAAGTTTGAAGATACTTTCGTAATGGTCATTGGTAGAAAGACAAAATAAAGCTAATCCGATGGCTTATTTTGTAAGGATAATTCAAGAATATAAGAGCCGTAATCTGTAAATCCTGTATGGGTAAATCCTCTTGATTTATAAAACTCTAATGCTCTTTTTTGGATGGCTGAAACGTCTAAATAGAGTTCCGTATAATTGTTCTCTTTAGCTTGATTTAAACAGTTTTGAAAAAGCTGTTTTCCATACCCTTTTCCTCGATATGAAGAAGAGATAAAAAACCGTCTAATTTCGGCACGAAAATCAGATTTTTCATCTAACGCAATAGTACCAATAATTTTATTTTCAGCTTTACAAATCCATAAATATTTATGGATTTTTGGTTTATAATAATCTAATAGATTTTCTAAATCAGAACCAAAGGCGTTCTCATAAGATACAAATTCTTTCAATACTTCAGTCATTAATAAGGATGCGCTTGACGCATCTTTGTCAGTTGTACAAAGTTCTAAAATGCCTTCTTTTTTCATATTTTATGATTTTAGTATTCGTAAGAATACAGTAAAGTTGCATGATTATCTTCTTTGGCAAATTCGCCTGTAGCTATCATTCTTTTAGAAAGTTGGTCTATGAAAAATAGTTTGTCTCCTTCATTATTTTCATATACTTGAAGATAATCAATTCCTTGATTTGCTTTCACAAATGCTCTGACATCATCAACAATTGCATGAATTTCGTGTGGTGGTAAACTTTCAGAAACGGTTCTTGTGACTAATAGTTTTCCCGAAAACCAATAATCACCATCTACTTCTTGAGGTAAACGTTTCCATCGTCCTCCAATAAGATTTTCACTCATAAATAAAGGGTTATATAACCGCTTTATTATTTGGTATTTTGACCATAAAAGTCAAAACTAATGTTTTATCATCTCTACCTTGTATTAATCCAATAACTGAATGTTTGTTGAAACTCTTCTATGTTTAGAAAGTAACTCATCAATATAATCTATAAACTGCTTATTATGGTATATTTTGACTTCATTCCAAATACAATTGGGAATTGGTAAATGGAGAAAATCATAAATATCCTTATCCATCTCTCCTTTTTCGATTTGATTACTTTGAATTGCTTCATAGATAGCATAAATATGGATTATCATCTCTTTAATCATACGGCGTTCATGCTCAGTGATAGGATGAATTTTTAAATCTATGCTGGTTTGCCTAACACGTAGCAACTCTGGGAAGGTATAGGTTTTAGACCATATTTCTCTATAACTTCGATTAATATGAAGGAGATGTTCCAATTTTCTAGAACGTATATTATTTTGGGTAGCAATAAAGGAAAGTATAAAACCGCCAATAATAAAACTTGACTGTAAGAAGTCAAACCAGTTTTTGAGTAAGAAATCATTAATCATGCTGTAAATAATAACTCAGCATCTTCAACACGTCAAAATAATAGGGAATTGAAGTGTCCAATTCCCTATTTGGTTTCATTTTCACTAAACCAATGGATAATCAGGTAAATCTTTTTTAGCATTTGCCATAACAATCTTTGGTACTAATACAATTTCTTCGTCTAGTCCACATCCTGCCGATTTTGGTAATAAATGGAGAAATTCTCGTGTTTTCCGAATACCAATAACCGCAAAATCACCATTACTTAATTCCCAAATATCTGGACAACCATCCGCCGCAGCACTCTTTCCTTCTTTGATAATTTCGGGTAGCAAATGTGGGTCTTCTCCACATCTTTTTTTGAATAAAATATCTGTTTGCATTTTTATTCGATTTTATCTTTTGCTTTCGCAAAAACAGGTTAAAAAACATCAAATTAATCAAATGATAATCTTGAATTTGTGCTTTGTAATTTTTTTACTCTTTACAAATTTAAAGAATAAAAAACAAATACCGCTTATATGCTGCAAATATTTAAGCGGTACGCTGATAAGTGTATATTTTTTTTCTTTGGCTAATGACACAAGAAGAAATAGCAAAGCAATTAGAAAATTTTGGAAACCGACTAAAGCAAATTCGGAAACAGAAAGGTTATACCAATTATGAACACTTTGCTTATAAGCATGGCTTTAATCGTGTTCAATACGGTCGCTATGAAAATGGAGCAAACATCAGTTTCAAAACACTTGTAAAAATTGTTGATGCTTTTGATATGACTTTAGAAGAGTTCTTTTCAGAAGGATTTACGAAGATAAGTGACTAAAAAGTCAGAATATATCTATTTCACAAGCTAAGTCGAAAGCTGCTGCCTCAATAGCGAACCATACATAAGCTGTTTTTAAATCTTGGTTGCCAATTTCAATACTTTGACCATGTTGAATATAGTATTCTTGTCGTATATCTTCAATTTCTTCATAGTGTTCATCAAAGAAAGTATCTATATCTCGGTGGTAAACAATAGAACCAATAAGACCAGATTGACAGCCATATCCGTGCAAATCTTCAAAAAAACAATCAATGTTAGGAGTATAATTTAAGGCTTCCTCTGCTATAAAAGATTGGATAGTACCAGGTTCTTTTTCAATGGTATTTTGGAGGACAGAAACAACCGTTTTTTTCATAGTTTTTTGATTAGATATTAAAACTATGTTTCAAAAATCACTATCTGAATAAGAGAAAAATCAAGGAGGAACTATTGGCAAATCCTTTATTTTTATCAAGATAGTGATATAAACATGAAGTTTTTATATCGGTCAATTCAATGAAAAAATCTATTTCTATTTATCTCATATCATTATAATAGCAAGGTATATTCAAGCATATTTATAGAAGATAATTACTCCTATAAAGCTGTATTTTAAGATTGACGCAAAAGTATTACCCAGTCCAAATGGTAAAGGTTTACACTACTTCCGAGCGGTGGCAGAGAGAAGCGGTTGAGAAATTTTTAGAAGAAAAATTTTCAATGGCTTCTGCGGGTAGCTTATATTGGTTTTGTGCGGTGGAAAATGAGCGTTTGGAAGAAAACGGATATAAGTGTGGCTTTTGGGCTGTTCGCACGATTTTTATAAAAAACTCAATCTCTTTCATAGAAAGAATGAACAAAAAGCTGAATATTAATTAAAATTCAGCTTCCAGTAATACCATACTAATCATCAAACACGCTCAAAAGTAGGAATAACCGTAAACCGCTGTTTCTCTCCTAAATCATCAAAAAATCCATGAAATGTATCACCATTTTCTATACCTTCGGTATCGGGATAATGAAATTCAATGTTTCCAAAAGTACATTTTGCATGAGTTGGATGATGATGTTTTTTACATAATTCCATTCTCAGTAAAGGTATTTCAATCAATTGATTGATTTTATTATCACATCTGAATAGTCTATACCAATTAGCAGCTTCATTCATAGTAATTCCGATAGCTATCGAGGATTGACCAATTTTTGAGGTCAAAGAATTAGATGGTTTAAGAAGGTAGTAAAATTGATGTGCTTTATCATCTCGCATAAACATCAACTCAGTTTCATAATGCTTGAACATTATCTTACTTCCATCAATAGATGGCAGTTCATGAAATACAGATTGATTGCTTTTGATGGGTTTGGCTTCTTTCAGAGCAAAAAGCATCATATCCCAACATTTATCAATATTTATACCTTCTTTGAAGGGTTTCCAACCTTCTATTTTTTGCATCTCGTTTTCAAAAAAGCTGTATGGGTTTTCATCTAGTTCTCTGATAGTTACAATATCATTTTCGGATAATTGACCATTATCGAGTTGAATATCACGATTTCCTAGTTTGGAAAATGTGGAAATCGCTTTCGTTTTCTCCTCTTCAGTCGGAAAGTAATAATCAAATATTTCTTGATTGAACTCTACTAAAGGGCTTGGCTGCCAACATATTAAAAGAAGGCTCTTACCTCCATCAGCGATTGGAATAGCGAATAGGTTTTTCTTTGCTCGATTTTTACTGCCTTTTATACAAATACGAGTGGCTTCTAAGACTTGCTTTTGCGTTGGATTTTCTAAATATCCATAAACTTTCATGTTGCTTCAATTTTAGTTTTAAAATAAAAAATATCGTCCAAATCGCTTTTAAAAACTTATTGAAGCGAACTCGGCAATACTTTCTATTCAAGCACTACGATTGCATGATAATTAGTAGGTCTGTAAAAGGTCATGGATTAAATTTAACATATATCGTAGGAGGTTGTCTTTTGAAACTGACGATGATAATTACTTTCATGTAAAAGAATTTTAATTTTTTTGGTGTATATCTTTTATTGATTTTCTGTCTTGATAAACAAACATTTGAAATAAAATAGATATAAGTATGGCTGTTTATTTGTTCATACAAAGATGGCATCTCTCCTAAACTTCTTCTCATTAGGGAGAATACTGTCTATAATTTGATTATATTTGAGCTACTTTACCAAGTTGATAGTAACTAAAAATGACAATAGAAAAATTAGTAGAGAGATACCAGAGAGAAAGACATCTATTCCAAAAAGCTACTTACAATGAAAGTCAGCTTCGCATAGACTTTTTAGATACCTTTTTTGAATTATTAGGATGGGATGTTTCCAATAAAACGGGCAAACCT
>CAKZLT010000488.1 GCA_937127195.1 uncultured Saprospiraceae bacterium | reverse complement strand
ATCAGACACGCTTTTAGTCACGTCTGATGTTTTTTATATAAATACAATGAGCATTATTATAGAAAAAATTTCTTCTTTTTCCTACAATGAACCGATACTTAGAGACATCAATCTAACTATCGCAGAACATACTATTACAGCAATAGTTGGACCTAAAGGCTCTGGGAAAGCAACCTTTTTGAGGTTATTTAATCGCTTAAACGAAACGCAACAGGGCTTTCGTAAAGAAGGAAATATTCTGATAGATGGTGAAAGTATTTATAAAGAAGATATTCATGATTTGCGTCGTAGAATAGGTATCGTATTTTCTAAACCAACAGCTTTGACAGGTACCGTTTTGGATAATTTGTCTTTTGGTTTAAAAATTCAAAATGTAAAGGACAAAACACTTATTTTCAAAAAAATAAAGAATACTTTACTCAATTTTGAACTTTGGGATTACTTTGAAGATGATTTAAAAACACCAGCAAAGAAACTCTCTAGTTTTAGATTGCAGCTACTTAGCTTGGCTAGAGTCCTTATCGCTGACCCCGAAATTATACTTTTTGACCAGCCAACTAAGGAATTATCAGAAATGCCAACACGTAGATTTGAAGGTATTATATATAGTTTAAAACAATATTATACCATTATTCTAAACCCTTCGAGTATGCCACAAGCCCAACGGTTGAGCGATACAACGGCATTTTTGTATAATGGTAATTTGATTGAATACGATAATACAACTAAAATTTTTACTAAACCAGCGCAACAATTAACCGAAAATTATATTCGGGGCAAGTTGGATTATTAAATACGTTAGACGGACGCTCATGCTTCGCTTGACGGTAGATGAACGGCTTCGCCTTGACGGTTTGAACTACTCATTTTTTATAAAATTTCAAATATTTACACCAATAACTAACTTCAAACAGAATTAATGAAACAATTAGAACACGAATTAAGACGACTAAAAGACCAAGTAATTGACACTATGTATTTGGTTCGTAATCAATTACATAAAGCAAAAGAAGCCTTTACGGAGCATGACCAAGATTTGGCTAGAGAGATTCGTCACTACGAGACGCGCGTCAACGCCAACGAACTAAGTATTGATAGAGATTGCGAAAATATATTGGCGTTGCATAATCCCGTTGCCATAGATTTACGTTTTGTCATTGCATCCCTTAAGGTTAATACGCAACTCGAAAGAATGGGAGACCATGCGGATGCGATTGCTAGTTATGTTTTGAAATTGGATGGTGCTTATGATGAAGAATTGCTAAAAAAGCTGCGTTTTAAGGAAATGTTCGATACTGTTCTTTCGATGATTGATGATGCCATTCATGCTTTTAATTTTGAAAATACAAAACTTGCTCGATGGGTATTCGGTAAGGATGCAACCGCCAACGAAATCAACAGAGATGCAGATAAAATTATCGCTGAATATGTTAGAAAACATCCAGATAAAATTGAGCAATATTTGCTTTTGTTTTCTGTTATTAAAAAGATAGAACGCGTTGGAGATTTAGCCAAAAACGTGGCAGAGGAAACTATCTTTTATACGGAAGCTAAAGTTTTGAAGCATAAAAAGAAAATGGATAATGCTAAAAAGAAAAAAAATTAGTCTAGTTTCTGGATGCTAGTTACTTGTTTCTGCTACCGCTGTTTTCTAGTGTCTGCAATGGTAGAAATTAGTATCAAGTAACTATATTCTTATGTTGGGCGTAATTAATGAAAGTAAAAAGATAAAACTAACCGAATAAATATGAAAACAGGTGAATATAAAACGCCAGATATAAACCCAAATGAAGCGTTTAAATTAAAATCAAAAAAATTAGATTTCAATATCACTGATTTCTGGAAATGGACTTTATCTGATTTAGTTGAAAATAGAAATAGAGGAATTTTAGCAGAATTTATAGTTAAAGAAGCACTTCAAATTAAATCTAGTTCAAGAATAGAATGGGATAGTTATGATTTTGAAACAGTAAAAGGTGTACGAATTGAGGTAAAATCATCAGCTTATATTCAATCATGGAAACAAAATGAATATTCTACAATCTCATTCAACATTAAACCTACTCATAAATACACTGGAAACAATCAATTTTCAGAGGATAAAAAAAGACAATCAGATGTTTACATATTTTGCATTCTTGCTCACCAAAACTTCAATACAATAAACCCTATGTGTTTAGAGCAATGGGAATTTTACATGATTAAAACTAAAACACTAGATAAAGAATTAAAAGAACAGCAAACAATTAGAATAAGTACATTGGAAATTATCGGTGCAATAAAATGTGATTACAATAACCTAAAAAAAGAGTTTGATAAATTAGAACAAGAATTATCAATCAATTAAAGTAAATAGCATTAAAACTTCAAAATAAACCAAAATGATAATAAAAGATTTTCAAGAACGAATTGAGGTCTATTTAATGAAACTTGAAATTGAATTACTTTCTGATGATAACCGAAAAGTTTTAGACTTAACAGGTGAATATTTCAAACAATTCCCTCAAAATGCTGGCGTTTATTTATTAAGAGAAGAGGGAAAAATATGCTTTACAAGTGAAACTAATAATCTACAAAGTAAAATTCACGAATTAATTGATACCAAAAAACATGAATTGAGAAGACGAATAGGCAAAGATAAATTTTCACATAAAGAAGATTACAAAGAGGCATCAAAAAATAGGAACTATCCAAGTTGGTTGGAGAAAGAAATAAATAGGTTATTAGTTGACAACTTTGAAATTTCAATTTTAGAGGTTAAACTTGGTCGAAAAGAACTTGAGGAAAGAATTAAGTTCAAATATAAACCAAGATATAATTTGATTTTATTACCTTCAAAGAATAATAAAATATCCAAAGAAAAATCATATTCAGTCGAAGAAATTCGTAAAACCAAACCAAAAGCATATGCTAAATGGACAAAAAAAGAAGATGATAAACTCTTAAAACTTGATAAAGATGGGAAAACATCAAAAGAATTAGCCGAGATTTTTGAAAGAGGTCAAGGCGCAATTACTTCTCGACTGAAAAAATTAAAAGAGTTGAATGATAAAATTAATGCTTAAAAATAAAACTACGCCCAACAAAAACAACATCTTCCAGTGCCAGCAAAAGCTGTCACCGTCGTTGTTGCGTGACGTTGACAGCAAGTAAAAAAATTAAATGCAAAAATCACTTTCATGCTAAATATTAATCAAGAAGAAAATATTTTAAAAAATCGAAAAGTAAAACCTACCGCCGTTCGTTTATTGGTTTTGCGTCAATTTATGGAAGTGAATAAAGCTATTTCTCTAAAAGATTTAGAACAATTATTAGTTCACTCAGATAAAAGTACAATATTTAGAACACTCAAAACCTTTGAACAACAAAAACTAATTCACTCTGTTGCAGACGGTTCGGGTATAACAAAATATGCTCTATGCCTTGAAAGTTGTGAATGTGAACCCAAAGACCAACATTTTCACTTTCACTGTATAAGTTGTGAAATGACTTTCTGTTTACCTAAACAAAGTATTCCAATTGTTCAGCTACCACCAAAATTCACTTTGCAACAAGCAAATTTAGTACTCAAAGGTATTTGTGCAAATTGCAATTGAGTTGCAAGGTTTATTGATTTATTTTGCGACTGATTTATAAATTAAAATTATCAAAATCATGTATGCAGAAATCATAAGAATATTTTTACCACTTTATTTCATTTTCTACTTTGGTTATATCTTCATTTATAAAAGTAAGTTAGTAGCAAAAAAAATTGATAAAAATCCAATGGTATTACCAAAAGACGATAGTGCTTATGGTTTAATTGGTACTTATTTTAAAATAGCTCACTATGCACTATTAATTTATACAATTACATTTGGAGTTTATCCAACTATTCACCAATATCTTTCACCTATTTCCTTAATAGAAACTCCATTAGTGAATTATATTGGAATAGGAATGTTATTGATTGCCTTTATTTGGACAATCATAGCACAAGAAAACATGAAAAATGCGTGGCGAATGGGAATTGATGAAACAACGGAAACGCCACTTGTTACTAATGGTTTGTTTGCTTATACTCGAAACCCTGTATTTGTTGGACTAATTTTAAGCTTTGGAGGATTGTTTTTAGCAACATCTAATACATTTACTTTAGTAGTTTTTCTTCTTGAATTTATTCTAATTCAAATTCAAATACGATTGGAAGAAGCACATTTAGAAAAATTACATGGTCAAATTTATTTAGAGTATAAAAGTAAAACAAGGCGATTAATTTAAACAACTTCAAAATCAAAAAGATGAAAAATCAAGAAAACGCAACTAAATACTATGACAATTTTTCAAAAATCTATGATTTTGTTTCTTCCAAAAGGTATTATCACAAGCCAAGACAATACGCTATTGAACAATTAGAGTTAAAGGAGTATCAAACAGTTTTGAATTTGCCTTGTGGAACAGGTCAAAATTTTTCTTATTTTCAGAACTATCTACATCAAACAGGTCAAATAATTGGAATAGATTTATCAGATGGAATGCTTGAAAAATCTCAGCGTAAAATCAAAAATCACCAATGGAAAAATATAAAAATCATTAAAGCTGATGCCACAAAAATTAACTCTAATTGGGTAAGAGAGCATTTGAACGAAATAAAAATAGATGTTATTTTATGTGATTTAGGACTTTCAGGCTTTCCAGATTGGCAAAATGTAATTGACAACTTATTAGATATTTTAACTCCTAACGGAAAAATTGTTATTATGGATTGGTATATTGAAAAACCTTCGTTAAGAGGTGAGTTTATAAAATGGATTGGTAAAGGTGAAGTGAATAGACCGATTTGGCAATATCTCCAAACCAAAGTTGAACAATTTAAAATTAGGACTTTTAAACAAGGTGATATTTTTGTAGCTTCGGGAAGAAAATAAAAAACCTGCTGCCAACTAATGAACATCGTCCAGTGCCAGCAAAAGCTGTCACCGTCGTTGTTGCAGGACGTTGAGCGCAACTAAGGGAAAATCAAAACCACTAAAAATCTAAAATTTTAGAATAGTAAAAAAACTTCATAAAAAAAGCTGTATTTTTATATAAAAAACATGAATAAATATCCACTAGGACTTCAAACATTTGAAAAAATCATCAATAAAAACCTACTTTATATTGATAAAACTAAAGATATTTATAATCTAACTGAATTAGGTGGATACTACTTTTATGCTCGTCCTCGAAGATTTGGAAAGTCTTTAATGCTATCTACAATCAAATCGCTTTATCAAGGAAAAAAAGAATTATTCAAAGGGCTTTGGATTGAAAACAAATGGGATTGGTCAAAAACTAATCCAGTTATACATATTGGTTTTAGTGGAATTGGACATCGGGAATTAGGGTTAGAAAAAGCAATTAATCAAGTTTTAGATTACATAGCCGATGATTATAATATTACCTTAAAAACCTCTGATTACACTTCAAAATTCATGGAGTTAATTAAAACGATAGCTAAACAAAAAGGTAAAGTAGTTTTACTAATTGATGAGTATGATAAACCTATTATTGATTACTTAGGAAATAAAATAGAAATAGCTGAAGAAAATAGAAACTTATTAAAATCGTTTTATTCCGTCATTAAGGATTGTGACCCACATATTGAGTTTATGATAATCACAGGTATCTCTAAGTTTAGTAAGGTTAGTATTTTCTCAGAACTGAATAATTTGACAGATATTACTTTTCACAGAGGCTATTTAGGATTAACAGGTATTTCACAACAAGAATTAGAAGAAAATTTTCAAGAGGAAATCAAGGAATTAGCTAATGAAAATGAAATAACAACAACTGAGTTAAAAGAAGAGATACGCCGTTGGTACAATGGTTATAGTTGGAATGGGAAGCAATTTCTCTATAATCCATATTCTTTGTTGTCTTATTTTGACTTTGGAGAATTTAAAAATTTTTGGTTTGAAACAGGTACGCCAACTTTTTTATTAGAGTTGATGAAAAACCAAAAAATGGTAAAATTAGAAAACTTAGAAGTTGGTGCAGTTACTTTTTCATCTTATAGTATTAAACATTTACAATTAATTCCTTTATTATTTCAAACAGGCTATTTGACTATCAAAGAGAGGAAAGCCAATGATTTATATGTATTAAATTATCCAAATTCGGAGGTTCGTAATTCATTACTCCAAAATATCATTGGTTTTTTAGCACATACGGATTATTCCTATTCTACTCCAACTGTTGTTCATTTAAAGGAAGCTTTTGAAGACAAAAAGCTAGAGCATTTAATTCGATTGATAAAGAAAGGTGTCCAGATTTCCTTAATCTTGGCTGCATAGGTGGTAATGAGAGTGGAGAAAAGAAGTATCTTCTAATTGGCAACTCACATGCAGAGCATTATTTCGAGTTTTATAATAGATTAGGTAAAAAGATAGGTTTTAGAGTAGATCTAGCTGCCTCAGGAGGGTGCTCACCAACCTCTGCAAGCTTTAAATGCCAGTCAGTATTTAAATTTCCGTTCAGTAATGCTGATCAATATGATGGATTTATTTTTGCGCTTAAATGGTCAAAAAAGGATTTTAATGACGATACAGGAAAAGTTAATAACACAGTCGAATATATAAATAAACTAAAAAACTTAAAAAAGCCTGTTATCTTGCTAGGTGAGCTACCAAAATACAATATAGATATCGATAAAAAAATTAACTATGAAAGACTATCTATTTTAGGAAAAACTCAAGAAGAAGCCGAACGCCTAGGTGAATATAAATTCATCAATAATAAACTGCAAGAAATCAGTACTATCAATAATATAGTATTTGCAAATCCAATTGCGGATATTGAAGATAATGGCAGCAACTTTTCTTACATCTCTGAGAGTGGAACCCCTAACTACATGGACTCAAATCACATTTCAGTTTATGGAGGACAAAACTTAGAGGCTACAATATCAACTACCTACAACAAAAAACAGATTATTAAAAAATATTTCGGCATACAACAATAAAAACAGTTAACAACATGACACTTAAGATTTAATGCGATTTACCTAATGAAAACTTCAACAACTAACCTTTTGTTATTAAGTATAATTTTAGTATTACTAGGAATATCAGTAGTTACGGCATCTGCAGCCGTACATTTATATAAAAAAATAAACGTACTCGCATTATCACCTCTAGCATTAGATACAGGCAAGAATACAGAAAAGACAAATAGGAAAAGAATTGGCGGTCTTATAATAATAGGCGACTCTCGAGCAAAACAATGGGAATTTAATGAAAGCTTTAACGCTCTACAAATTACAAACCTAGGGGTTAATGGACATACAAGCCGCCAAACCCTACTCCGAAATAAACTAATACTTCCAAACTACAAGCCTAAAAGCATAATAATACAGGTTGGTATTAATGACCTAAAAACCATCCCTCTTTTACCTACTAAAACTCGCTCCATCATAGACAACTGTAAAGAAAATATCTCAAATTTAGTAAGCGCTGCAAAGTCGACTAGTGCAGATAAAATCATTTTAACAAGCATTTTTCCTACTGGAAATATACCATTTTACCGTAAGCCTTTTTGGTCTAAGAGTATAGATAAAGCAATAATTGAAATAAATAATCATTTAGAATCACTTGCAGTAGATGGGGTTGAATACTTAGACGTGAATCCCATACTTTCAAATAAAAAAAATATAACAAAAACCACTTATCAACGTGATTTTTTACACTTAAATAAAAATGGATACAATGAAATAAATCATATCTTATTACCTATGCTATTAAATAACAATTAGACCACCCTTGAACCATATTATAAATATAAAAGACACCAAAAAATCAATTAATGAATCCCCTAACGACTTAGGCACTGAATAAGAACATAATAAAACTGTATAACACTAGCAGAACTGAAATATTATAGTGAATCGCCCCTAGTTCACTAGACACTCTTTAACTATATAATGAGTTAACAGAGGAGGCCACTATGGCTGGTGAACGATACAACGAAGAATTTAAGATAGCAGCAGTTAAGCAAGTAACCGAAGGCGGATATTCAATAGCCGATGTTGCT
>CAKZLT010000487.1 GCA_937127195.1 uncultured Saprospiraceae bacterium | reverse complement strand
CAATAGCTCAAATTAAAAGTCGAAAATACGCGGCAGCTTATGAAAATTCACCTAAAAAGGTATTTTTAGTTGGTGTGAATTTTTCTAAAGAAGAACGAAACGTTGAAAGTTTTGAAAGTGTGATTTGGGAACGATAGAGTATTTTATAGAAAGCAAATGAGATTTTTTAATCTTGTTTGCTTTTTTTTATGAATACTAACTCAAAAGGAAGAACTACTCATTGATAGATTTAATCGGTGGTTTCACACATTTATCATTGATAACCTTATTGTTAGAGAGTATATTTGGTGTATTCATTTCAAAACAGAAAACAAAGAATATGAAACCAAATTCACTTTTGTTACTCCTTATTTTTTTTATAAATGGAATATACGCTCAAGAATTAACAGGAACTTTAAAAGGAAAAATTATAGATGACTCCAGCGGAGAACCGTTAATATTTGCGACGGTTACTTTATATCCAATGAATTCAGAAACCTTGATACAAGGTATTCGAACAGATTTTGATGGAAACTTTGTATTTAAAAATGTAGAAGAAGGAAAATACGACTTAGAGGTTTCTTATGTTGGATATAATTCTAGGAGAATAGAAAAGGTTGAAATTTATTCAAATAAAGTTACTCGGCAAGATATTGCTTTATTGGAAGGTGTAACTCTCAATGAAGTCATCGTAACAGAATATGTTGTTCCTTTAATTAGCCAAGACCAAACAACTACGGGGAAAACAATTACATCTCGTGATATTCGGAATTTGCCTTCTAAGAGTATTAGCGACATTGCTGCAACTACTGCGGGTGTAACTTCTAGTGATGATGGGTTGAATATTCGAGGTTCTCGTTCTAGTGGAGATATTATCTATGTTGATGGCATTCGTGTTGAAGGGGTGAATGTGCCTCAGACAGAAATAGAACAAATCGAAATAATAACAGGCGGTGTTCCTGCTGCTTATGGTGATGAAAACGGTTCGAGTCCAATAGCAATAGTAGAAGATATTCGAACTATCGAAAAACCTAAAATTCATCAACCTACGAAAACAAATAATCAGACACAGGAGGAGTATCCTAAAATAATAGAAAACCCTTTCACATTAGCACAAAAAACACCACTCTCAACTTTTTCTATTGATGTAGATAGAGCTGCTTACAGTAATGTTCGACGTTATATTAATAATGAGCAATTACCGCCAAAATATGCAGTTCGGATAGAAGAAATGATTAATTATTTCAACTATAAATTGCCAAAAGTGACGGGAAAACATCCTGTAAATGCTCAAACGGAATATTCAGATTGTCCTTGGAATGAAGCACATAAACTATTACGCGTGAGTTTGAATTCTAGGAAAATCGAAGATGATAAAACTCCTCCGAGTAATGTTGTTTTCTTGATAGATGTTTCTGGTTCAATGAATGCTTCTAATAAGCTAGGTTTACTTAAAAATGCGTTTAAAATCTTAGTAAATCAATTGAGTGAAGAAGATAGAATTTCGATTGTAGTTTATGCAGGCGCAGCAGGTTTGGCGCTTGAACCAACTGCTGGAAATGATAAGAATAAAATTTTAAATGCGCTAGAATACCTAAAAGCAGGTGGCTCGACTGCGGGCGGTGCCGGAATTAAATTGGCTTATAAAATAGCAGAAGAACAGTTTCTCAAAGATGGAAATAATAGAATCATTTTAGCTACTGATGGTGATTTCAATGTTGGGATGTCAAGCGATAGCGATATGGAAACATTGATAGAAGAGCAACGAAAATCTGGTATTTATTTGACTTGTTTAGGTTTTGGTATGGGAAATTATAAAGATTCTAAACTAGAAATATTAGCGGATAAAGGAAATGGAAATTACGCTTACATTGATAATATTGATGAAGCGAAAAAGTTATTTGAAGGTGAGTTTAATGCGACAATGTTTGCTGTCGCTAAGGATGTAAAATTACAATTGGAGTTCAATCCAGAGAATGTGGCGGCATATCGTTTGATTGGGTATGAAAACCGTTTGTTGAGAGATGAAGATTTTGAAAATGATGTGATTGATGCAGGCGAAATCGGCGCAGGACATCAGGTTACGGCATTATATGAAGTTATTCCTGCTGATGTAGAAAGTTCGTTTTTGCCTAAAGATATACATTTGAAGTACAAAAGAAACAAAGTGTCAAAACGATATACAAGTGAATTATTGACAGTCAAATTAAGATATAAACCAATTGATAAAAATAGAAGTAAACTAATCAAAACAGTTGTCTCAAATCAAACGAAAAAGGCTAGTGAAGACTTTTCATTTGCATCATCAGTAGCTTTGTTTGGTTTGATTTTAAGAGAATCGGAATACTTAAAAGAGATGAATTTAGATGATGTTTTGGATTTGGCACAGGTTGGTATTGGTGTAGATAAAGCAGGATATAGAGCCGAATTCGTCGAAATGGTGCAAGCAGCTAAAAGGATTACAATAGCACAGGAGTTAGATGAAGAGACTGTCGAAACAGACAAATAATAAGAGTTTTAGTTAGGGAGTAGGTTATTTTTTGCCTACTCCCTTACTATTCGAAAGCGAGAAAAGAGACCGCCCTAAAGGGCATCGGACGCCTTCAAGGTGTCCGATGCTTAATATTTAAAAATTACTTATATGATACTTTGCACATACTACAAACCACTTGATTATCCTTTTCTTCTGATTGAATACCTTCAAAATGTTTAGTTGCATACGCTTGAATCCAACCTTGTTTGTCATCCAAGTTATTCAAATCAACCTTTTCTTGATGTAATGCTTCTAAGAATTTACCTTCGTATTCTTGCCTTCCCCAACAGTTTGGACAATGATTATCTGGTGTTTCGATTGTTGATGTTTTCTTTTCAAAATATTGCTTAACTGCTTCAAATAATTTCATAATTGTTGATTTAAAGGTTTTTCTTCACTTATTATACTAATTTTATACTATATCGAAACTTATCCGAAAAACCATTGGTTCTATTATTGAATCCAACCATTGTACTCATATAAAAAGAAACGTTTTCGACAATATTAAAACCTGCTCCATTACCTGTTTGAAGGTTGTTTTGTTCTACTGCGACGCTCTGACCCAATGGCAACCCAAAAGTCAAAGTAGCAGCTAAAGGTAATTTTGTCGGAAAAACATACTTGATTTCTATGTCTGCATCTCCCAATGAGTTCACCGCATCGCCAGCAATAAGCGTTTCGCCTGTTGTGCCAGATACTAGATTGTTAACATAATCTCTAATCTAAATTCATCATTAAAAATGATTTCGTTCTACAAGATAGGCTTATCTATATTGCAAGGCATCACAAAAGAATCACAGAAGTATTCTCAAATCCTATTGTGATGCCATTACTTCTAATTCAAAGCTGGCTCAACTTCCAATTCGGTTGCTAAAGGAAAATCAATAGCAAATTGACCAATATTATGTAAGTAGTTAGAAACGATTTTGTCACCGACTACAACTAATGTATCTACTAAGTTTCCTTGCGTGTAACCCGCTGCGAAGAAATTATCTAAAGTTGCTTGACTTGGTTTTCCTCTCGAAATAGTAATTTCTTTAGTCAACTTAGCAAGTGCGTCAAACTTTGCATTAAAACTAGCTACACCAGTTCTGATTTCAAGAATTTCTGCTTCTTTGAAACCGTGCATTTTACCCAATGTCGTGTGCGCGCTTTGACAATAACGGCAACCGTTAACTTGACTTACTACCAAATTGATGATTTCTCTTTCTTTGGCACGAAGTGATGATTTAGCATTCTGAAAAGCTAAATAATTGCCCAACGCTGTATCAGAATTTGCGAAAGCTGCATATAAATTCGGTACAAAACCAACGCCTTTTTCAAGTTTATCAAAAATTGCTTGGTTATTTTCTGAAACTTGGTCTCTTGTTGGAACATTAATTCGCTGTGTCATCTTTGTATTATTTTAATTGTTATTTATTGATTTTAAAAAAGGAACTATTTGTTCTTCATTTCGAATTATTTAGAACAACTAAAAAGTTTTTTAAAATTTAAAAGCCAACTAATAGTAAGTGCTTTTTTTCTAGTCCGTTAAGGACGATTTTTATTTTTGTTCTAAATTTATATTTCCTTTTTTTTGATGATACAAAGGTGCAGCATTTCTATAGGTGGTGAATAGAGAATATTTCCTTAGTAGTTGTCAATTTTTCCTTTTTATTGTTTTTTTTAAAAAAAATAGAGAAACATAAGTCTTCATAATGCCCTGAAAGGGCATAAGCAAGAACAAGCTAACGCCTTTCAGGGCTGATAAAAGTTATTTTTTACCATAAGCGAAAAATTGAATTACACCCAAGTCTTATGAAGTTGCGTAGAACTATAACTTTGATAAAAATGCCTTTTCGAGTGTATTTAGCCCTTTATATATAAAGTGTAATGATAGATTACGTGCTAATTTTTGAGGTTTATAAAAGAATTAAGTAGTTTTCAAAAGGAATAAAAGTAGTTTTTATTGAAAAAAGATAAGGAGAAAAGGATAATCTACTGATAGTTCAGTATTTTTGCGCATTATTTCAAAATAAGTACAATATTCATGAAGCATATAGACAATCGATTATTAGCGTTTTATAACCAATTACCTAAATTTCAGAAAAATGTAGTTCAGTTATGCGCACTTGCTCATGAACCTATCAACTATCAAATCCTTTTTAAATGCCTTCAACGACTGAACACTAAACCTGTGTCGGGGCGTTTTACGGCAAAAGAAATCATACCTTATTTGGATGATTTGGTCAAAGATGGCTTTTTGATTCGTAGTGATGTATATTATATGATTACTCCAAATATCGAAAATGACGTTGTTAAGAATTTATATAAAACGATTGATTTTAGCTATTTCTCGGATACGCTTTCGAGTTTTATGCCGATTTATCTTTTTTCATCATGGCGTGATGTTCCGCTCAAACGCTATTATCGCTCTATCCGAATTGCTTTGCTTAAAGGTGATTTTGATAAAATAGAACAAATTTCTAAAATAGCAACGTTCCAGCATGAAAATGCTTTTAACCCAACTTCTATGTTTGGTATTATTACCGAAACACACGACGAGACTTGGTTAAAATCTTTGCCTAATGAGGTAATATATTACGGTGCATTAGATGTTTTAGAAAAGTTATTGAATGAGTTTGAAGTGAATCAGCCATTTTTTAACTTTTTAGAAAAAGAAAAGCAAGACGTCAAAAATGATGTAGGAAGAGAGTTTAGAAATATTTTACAGTGGAAATATATATTAGAAGGTAATTTTGATAAAGCAACAGCACTCAATGAAAAAGAAAATAAAGACAGCTCTTATTATTCTTTTAAGTTGATGAATGATTTCTTTAGGGGAGAAAATGATGAAGCGCTAGAAGCATTGGAGTTGGCAATTAAGTTTTATAAAAAAGAAACTAAACAACGCAAAATTCCTATTAATTACAAATCTGCACAATATGGTTATTTGGCTTTATTGAAAAAAGATATACTCAAAAATGCGAATCAAGTCACCGAATATTTAACGAGTAATAAAGAATATCTACCATTAACATCAACGCTGGCAACGGTTATTTATGCTCAAAAAAATCAAATGAACTTGGTTCAAGAAGTTTTTAGAGACAGTGAAGACGAAGGGCTAGGTGAGGTGTTTTTGAATTATGCCAAATATTGGGTTTACCGTGAACAAGGTGCTTTTAATATAGAAATGCTAGAGTTGTTATATAATAATGCCAAGAATTATAATTTAAAATTGCCACAATTCTTTATTTCGGAATTGCTTGAAAAAGCCTATTTGGAAGAAGGTGATGAAGCTGTGGATAAAGTTGATTTTTATAAAAAAGAAAAAGAAACCCTTGAAAAAGAAATAAAAGCTACTTCGTTGATAAATATGATTCCTTTGGTTGAACCTTGGGAACGTGCGATTATTGCATTGACTAATTTATCTGACCAATTTGAGCGAGGAACAGCGGCACTCCAAAAAGACAAAAGACTGATTTGGTTGATTAGTTTTAGTAGTAGAAGCCTTGAAGTTAAAGAACAAAAGATTGGTAAAAATGGTAAATGGACAAAAGGGCGAACCATTTCTTCTGACCGAATACTTGCCATTGCTCGAACGGAGGATTATCTGACCACGAAAGATTTACAAATTATTTCTAGCATGGAGGAAAGCCGTGGCTGGTATAGTCAATCACAATTTGACTTTAATGATAATCTAATAAAAGCATTGGTTGGGCATCCTAATTTGTACTTAAATAATAAGCATCGAACGGCGGTTGAAGTGATTAGTGAAGAACCTCAATTGGTGGTTCAGAAAATAGGAAATGAATTTGAATTGAGTTTTAATATTCCTGTAAAGGAAGAAGGTGTTCGCTTGGTCAAAGAAACGCCAACACGTTACAAAGCAATTGAAGTCACACAACAACATTTACTGATTGCTAATGCAATTGGTAGTGAAAAAGTTAGGTTGCCAGCGGGGGCAGAAGATAAAATTTCGGATGTAGTAAAAGGCTTCTCGAAGGTTGTTGATGTTCAATCGGAGATATTAGCCAAAGACGAAAACATCAGAACGGTTGAAGGAAATCCAACGCCTCATATTCATTTATTACCAATGGGAGATGGTTTTCAGTTAGAAATGTATGTCAAACCTTTTGGCACATTTCCTCCTTATTATAAGCCAAATGACGGTGGTCAAGTTATTTTGACGGAAATTGAAGGCGAACGAGTACAAGCCGAACGTCAGTTGGACGAAGAGAAAAAATTAGCTAAAGAGATTATTAAAAATTGCCCTTCTTTGGGGAATGTAAGGAAGTTAGATAAAATTTGGGAATTTGATTCGGCGGAGAGTTGCCTAGAGATTTTGACGGAGTTAGAACCATTCAAAGCCGAAGGAAAAGCCATTATTGAATGGCCCAAAGGAGAACGATTGAAGCTTAAGGGAGTTGCTTCTTTTGACCAATTAGCAATGAGTATCAAAGGTTCTACTGATTGGTTTGAGGCTAGTGGAACGCTCAAAGTCGGCGAAGACTTGGTGATGAATATGAAAGAATTGCTCGGACTAATTGGTCAGACAGATTCTCGATTTGTTCAGTTGAAAAACGGAGAGTTTTTGGCATTAACTAATCGTTTTCGCCAGCAATTGAAAGCTTTGGAGGCTTATGCGGATACGACCAAAGAAGGACTTCGATTTCATCCTTTGGCTGCATTTGCAGTAGAAGAATTGACGAGTGATGCCAAAGATTTGGAAACAGATGTAGCTTGGAAAGCTCAACTTAAGAAACTAAAAGACGCTGAAAAAATAAAGGTAAAGTTGCCTTCTACATTCAAAGCAGAACTCAGAACTTACCAAACGGAAGGTTATAACTGGCTGATGAAATTAGCCAACTGGGACGTAGGTGCGTGTTTGGCGGATGATATGGGATTGGGTAAAACGGTTCAGGCATTGGCGGCGATTTTGACGCGTGCGCCCGAAGGCCCAACGCTGATTGTTTGCCCGTCATCGGTTCGTGTAAACTGGGAGCGTGAAGCCATGAAATTTGCGCCGACACTCAAGCCAATACAGTTTGGAGGCCCAGAACGCCAACAGATTTTGGATACTTTGAAGCCTTTTGATATGTTGATTACCAGCTACGGATTGCTTCAAAGTGAGGAAGAAAACTTCTCAAAAGTTCATTTTTCGACAATTGTATTGGATGAAGCACAAGCTATTAAGAACCGAACGGCAAAGCGTTCAAAAGCTGCAATGGAATTGAATGGTGATTTTAAAATCATCACAACAGGTACTCCGATTGAAAATCATTTGGGAGAACTCTGGAATTTATTCCGTTTTATTAATCCAGGACTTTTGGGGTCAATGAATCGCTTTAGAGACCGTTTTGCGTTACCAATCGAAAAATACGGAGACGATGACCGTCGCGAACAACTCAAAAAGTTGATTCGACCATTCATTTTGCGTCGTCGAAAAAGTGAAGTTTTACTAGAATTACCAGAAAAAACCGAGGTTGTTTTGACTGTCGAGTTATCTCCTGCGGAGAAGGCATTTTATGAAGCATTGCGATTGTCGGCACTCGAAAAATTGAAAGATGTTCAGCCTGGAGATGGTCAAAATCATTTGCAGATTTTGGCAGAAATTACTCGTTTGCGTCAAGCTTGCTGTAACCCAAAACTGGTTACAAAGAGTTCTATGGTCAAAAGTTCTAAGCTAGAATTGTTCAATACAACGGTAGAAGAATTATTAGCAAATGGGCATAAAGTATTGGTATTTAGCCAGTTTGTACAGCATTTGAAAATATTGGAGGAGAACCTTCAAACTAGAAATGTTAATTATCAATACCTTGATGGAAGCACGTCACAAAAGAAAAGACAAGTGGCAATTGATGCTTTTCAAGGTGGCGACGGTGATGTCTTTTTGATTAGCCTAAAAGCTGGTGGTGTCGGTCTTAATTTGACGGCTGCCGACTACGTTATTCACATGGATCCATGGTGGAATCCTGCTGTCGAAGACCAAGCGTCTGACCGTGCGCACCGTATCGGACAGAAACGTCCTGTAACGATTTATCGCCTTGTAACAGAAGGAACTATCGAAGAAAAAATCGTTAAATTACACGACCAAAAACGTGATTTGGCGGATAGCTTGTTGTCTGGAACGAATAAAGGAAATAGAATGACTGCCGATGACTTGATGAGTTTAATCAAGGAGGGAATGAAGTAGAAAGGAGAAAACGATAAGCGTCGGACGCCTTCAAGGCGTCCGACGTTTTTAATTCGATTAATTCGATTTTTTCGATAAAAAATTAAAAGCGTGAAAAAGCCCTTTCCATATTTACTACTTCGGTTGGGCGGAATTTCTTACGATGCGCTCCAAGTTTTTGTTTTTGATGAAAAGATAGCGAATGATTTTTATGAAAAAAGTAATCTGTTAGAAGCGTTTAAGCGTAATTTGAATACTTATTTTAATGAGAAAATAAAAGACACAACAAATTATCAATTCAAGAAAATTGCTAAAAATATCCGCAATGATGTTTTTAATAATCGAACTATTTCTTTTGAAAAATTATTGAAAAATGAATTACTCGACCGAGAAACCATTGACCAATTAACGGAATTTCAAACCCTTCATCAAGAATACGAAAATCTTAAAAGTCACTTCAAGAAATCTCTTCAAACTCACCTAGAAAAGGCGCAAAAATCACTTCAAGTTCTTTCTAATTATTCTAATCTTCAAAATGGCTTAGTACTTTCTTCGCCAGCATTATTGAGTAGAATTTCTAATTATCAACAAAAAACACCTTACCAATTTCGTAAAAAAGAACTACAAACGGAACGGGCTTTAATGCAATACTTGGCTAGAATAGCACTGAAAACTTCGCCTTTTGGGACTTTTAATCAGATAAGTAGTATAGAATTAGTAAGAGAAACTACCTTTTTTGAAAATGTTCAAATAGCAAATAGTACAACTCATTTGAGGTTAAATAATTACTTGTTTTTTTATTTTAAAAATCTAATTATTCAAGATGTAGGCACGCGCTTATCTTTAAGATTACAAGTAAATTCAACGTATCAAATAGCTGATAATCAGCATGTTTTTTTAACAAATTCTAATAATGTTGAAGCTTTTCAAACAGTGGACTTTCATCCTGTAATTGATTTTATTGTAAATGCTATAAATGAAACAAGTCTAAAATATGGGGAGTTAATTCATTTGCTATTAGAAAATATTGAAGCGAATGAAGGAGATTTACAAATATTTGTACAAGAATTATATGAAATAGGTTTGCTGGAATATGATTTTGGTATTTCGGGATTACAAGCAAATTGGCACTTAGAGTTGATTGCTTTTTTAGAAAAAATGAAACGGAATTCTTTTATTGAAAAAGTGCTGAATGAGTTATTTAAGTTAGAAAAAGCTATTCAAGATTATCACAGAGCTTCACCAAAAGATAGATTGAATATCCTGAAAATTATACATAATGATTTGAGTTTACTTTTTCAGAAAGAGGTAACAACAACGGTTAATTCTGTTGATTTTTTTAAAAAAGATACCACAACGGACTTTCATTTTACGACTTCAAACTTGTTATTTGAAGATGCGAGTGCGAATATCACGGGAACAATTAATGCTGAATTAGTTAACGATTTTAGAAAAAAACTAAATAGTTTAACGGAATATTTGGATGATTTACGTGGCAATTTGAATGGTTACAAAAAGGTTAGAGCGTGCTATGAAGCCGAATTTGATAATCAAATACAAGTGAATATTTTAACTTTTTATCAAAAATATGCCAATTGGCAACAACAAAATATAAAGGATAAAACAATTGAAAATGTTCAAAATGAACGTATTAAAAATTGGCAGAATGCCTTCATTAATCAATTACAAAGTAAGCTGTCAGAAGAAGTAATTAATATTTCACTTGAAGACTTGAAAGCGATTCAAGGTGATTTTTTTAATAAAAAGAAAACAAAAAAACAATTAAAAGTATCAGCGTTTGTTCAGCTTTTTAAAAATGAAAAAACAACCGAATTGAAAGGTGTTGTCAATGCGGTTTTTCCTGCCTATGGTAAGTATTTTAGTCGATTTCTTCATTTGTTAGATGACAAAATTACAAATGAAATTCAAGCTCAAAATGCTTCTGAGAGTACAGCGTTTTATGCTGAAATAGTGGATAATTCCTATTTTAACGCCAATATTCACCCTCCTTTGATGCCATTTGAAATTAAAACTCCGAATGGAAATACTACTTTATCGGATACTCAACTGCTTTCGGTCAATGATATTTTTATAAAAAAAGAAAAGGATAAACTTATATTAATACATAAACAGACAGGCAAACAAATCATGCCTTATGATTTGGGTTTTCAGTCTTTGGATGGTCGTTCGGAGCTGTTTAAGTTACTGAATGCATTTTCGCCAGCACGATTTGTATCACTGCATTATATTTCAGATGCTATTTTGAAGGCTTTTGATAATGAAGAACTGGTTAAAATTATACCTAGAATTACCTTTGAAGAGGATATAATCATTCAGCGAAAGCGTTGGTATTTGGAGCAATCAATTTTGCCATTTTCTAAAAAAAATAACGAAACTAGAATTGATTATTTTATTCGACTGCAAGAATGGCGAATAAAATATGATTTACCAAATAAAGTTTTTTATACAATTTCACCCAAAGAATTATCTAATCAAATCAACCGAAGTACAGATAATCACAAGCCACAATATTTGGATTTTCGTAATCCTATTTTGGTAGATGCCTTTGGTCGAAACTGCTCAAAAGTGTCTATTGCATTATTGATTGAGGAGTTTTTACCTAGTTCAGAAAGTTTGAATAGGCTGGGGGAGGAGCGGTTTGTGATGGAGTTTTTGGTTTGAAATACTTTTTGTAAAGATATGTGTTTTTATAATTTATGGATGTAATTCCGTTTTACCATAAGAGAAAACGGAATTAAGCCCTAATTTATCTTTTTTTCCTTAATTTTCTAATATTTTACATCTTTCGGCAATTATGTCTGCTTCTAGTTTTTTGTACTTATTAATTACTACATTACCATTTAAATATTGAACTTTTACTCTATCATTTCTACCGTATCTTTTTTTACTTACAATTGGAATCCTCATTGTTGATGAAGATCTTATCTGTTTCATCTGTTCAATCATAATCTTTAATCCTTGTTCATCTATCATCGAAGTACTTTTCTCCTTTGAAGCATTGATTAATTGTATTGTTTTATCAGCATATTCAATTGACTTATTTGATTTTTTAAGACTAAAATATAAGTTTGAATACCAATAATATATTACAAGAGATTCAAATTTTAATTCTTCATCCTCAATGTTTTTAACCCTAGTCTCAATTATTTGACATAGTTTAATTCCTTTTTCAATATTATTTCTATCAGAATAGTGCTTTATAGCCACTACGAATAAATATATATCACTCTTATCAACTTCGATTGTATTCAGAAAAAGAGCTTTATATTTATTGAAGTACTTGAAAAAGTCATAACTTTTAGTTGAAACGTCAAATGCTAAATCTCGATATGTTAAAATCATAATAGAATTAGGAACGTTCGCTTCATTAGCCAAAATATATTTTAGTATTTCTATTTTTTTAATGGCTTCTTCACTTGATAAATATACAATTCTATATCTCTCAACCTCCTTATTATATAGCTCAATAAATGAATAATCTAAAAGCTTTTCAAACCTTGATATACTTGAAGCATCAAATATTAACTCCAGATAGATTAATAAATGGCTTTCTGAAAAACTTATTGGATAAGAATTTTCTGCATCAAACTTTAATTTTTTTTCAATTATAGAATCTATAATTTCAAATTTTAAACTTTCATCTTTGAGTTTAGATAGATTAAATTTTGAAAATTTTAAAAAATTTGATATAACTTTAGAAAAAATTGGAGTGTTTCCAAATTTTAAATATCCGAGGGTATTGTGGATTGTTCCAAAAGATTGCACACAAATAACAAAAATTAAAG
>CAKZLT010000486.1 GCA_937127195.1 uncultured Saprospiraceae bacterium | reverse complement strand
GTATTTTTCAAAGAACCATATTTTTTAAATAAGGCATTTTTACAAAAAAATAACAATGAAATCTATTATAAAAATAACAACTATATTATTGCTTGCAATGGTGTTCACGAGTTGCGAAAAGATATTCATGGAGTCTCAACCAGAGACAACTCCAATGGCTATTTTTGAAGAAGCGTGGACATTTGCAGATAGAGAATACTCGTTTTTTGAGTTTAAGAATATTGACTGGCAAGCCATTCATGATGAATATGCTGCTAAAGTTAACGACGAAATGGGACAGCAGGAACTTTTTAATGTAATTGCTGATATGTTATATGAATTGAAAGATGGACACGTCAATCTGAGTTCGTCTTTTGATAGAAGCCGCAACTGGACTTGGTTTTTGAATCATGCCCCAAATTTTGACTATGACCTTTTGGAGCGTTCTTACTTTAAAGAAGAGGAAGAATTTACGGGAGCTTTTACAACTTATGATTTTGGAGACGTTGGTTATATGAGATATAGTAGTTTTTCTAGCAATGTCTCAGCTAGTGCTTTGGATTATATTTTAACAAAATTCAAAAACCATAAAGGAATTATCATTGATGTTAGAGATAATGGAGGAGGATCAGTATCGAATGTTAGTGCTATTGCAGAACGCTTCATAAGTAGTAGTGTTTTAATAGGTCGTCAGGATTATAAAAATGGGCCTAATCGTGATGAGTTTTCAGATTTGAGTGATATTGAGGTAACACCTTACGATAATGGCGAAGAGGATATAGAATCTATTAGATTTACTAAGCCTGTTGTCTTGCTCACAAATCGTTCTTGTTATAGTGCGACAACATTTTTTACGCAATATATGCGTTCACTTCCTAATGTGACTACTGTTGGAGATTGGACTGGCGGCGGCGGCGGCGCGCCTTCGTTTACAGAGTTGGCGAATGGCTGGATTATTCGTGTTTCTAATACACGATTATTTGCGCCAGATGGTTTTAATGTCGAAGGTGGTATTCCGCCAGATGTTCAGGTTGAGATGAACGATACAGATAAAGCGAATGGTTTGGATTCTATTTTGGAAAAAGGTTTAGAAATTATTCGAGGGTAGTTTCCTTAGTAGTCAGTCAAGTTAATAGTGTCTAGTAATTTTTTCAATAAAATTTTTCGAGAACGAGGCAAAGTTTCTTTGCATAGCCGTAGTTACGGAAACAAATTTTAACGAAGTTATCGGAAATATTTTATCAAAAAGTACCGACACTATTAACTTGACTGACTACTCAGTTGAACAGGGCAAAAAAAAAGTACATTTCTTAAATAAGTTAAGAAATGTACTTTTTTTTGATTTTTTTAAAATTTAGACTATTTAGAAGAGACAAGAGATGTTGTTTCTTTTTCATTAACCTTCTTTGCTAACATTTCGTAGTTGAAGCCTAAAGTTTCTAAAGTTACTTTATCTAATTTACCAACAGGCAATTCGTTTTTAACTTGATAGTTTTCCAAAGACGTTTGTAAATATTCATTCCAAAATCCGTTAACATGACCGTCATATAATTTGCGACCTTTAAGTGCCAATTGAACTTGACCAATTAAGAAACCATCTATTTTAGAAGGACATAATATTTCTACCCATTCCATTTCTATATCATTGTTAATAGCTTGCTTTGCTATAAATGTGCTGTATTTGGCAGGAACTTGAATTGTTTCCTCTTTAGCTGGCGTTACTAAAATTTCTTTTGCATAAAAGCGATATTCAACAGGAATAACTCTATTATTATAGTCTTTTAAGCGAATGTTCAACTTAGTTACTGAAGTAGAAAGTTGGTTTTTATCTTGTGACTTTCCTTCAAGGTTTTTAGTACCTATATACTTAGCAGGTAATTCAATCCAATCCAATAAATCACAATCACTAGTAGGAGAGTCGCACATTCCTAAATTTGACAAATTCCAGTTTCTGGCAATTGATTCTTTTATATTGTCTCTAATTTCGAATTCGGCATCAATATTGATTAAAGCTACATCGGATGAGAATTCAATAGTTCTTTCATCAATAACTTCAAAATCGTATAAGTCAACTAAAATTTCTTTTGTTTCTGCATGTGCCATTACACCAACAGTTACGGTATCATATACAGCCTCGTGACTAATAACTTTAGTGTATGCTGAATGTATTAATACCTTTTTTTCTACCAACTGGTATTGTGTAGATTTGGCTGCTTGAGCATAGCAGTTGCCATCCTCTAAATTGTTAGAAGGAAGTTCTGATTGTGAAAATGCTGTTGTGCTAATTAAAGCCAACAATGCCAATGTATTAGTTATGTGTTGAAGCACCTTCATTGTATTTATTTGTTTGGTTTGCACTTTGAATGTGTCATTTTTATAAACGTAAAAAAAAATCAATTTGGATTTATTTCTTATTAAAATGACTTGCTTTGTTTTTGTTAATAGCTTAGTGTTTTATTATAAACACTTATTGTTTAGTATAATACAGCCAAATAATATGCCATGAAATTTTTTTTTATTATTTTTTTGTCATAAAAATGTATATTTGGTTTTTTATTCTATATATATGACTTTTTTATCTCTAATAGTGCTTTTTTTTTATCTTTATGTTTAAAAAAAAAATGTATAATATCTTGTATCCCAAAATTTAACATTTTACTAACTTACATATTATTAGATAAAATAATATCTTATTATCACCTCTTCTTTAAGCAAAATTATTTGTCATTTTTCTGTAAAAACAAATTATATAGAGAATTCTATTCTGTGAAAATGGACAATATTGCCTGTCACCTATTTTATTTTTTTGACAATAAACCTAAAAAACTTATAAAGTGGTTTTAAAAAACTATTTAATGGTTTTAAAGTGCTAATTAGTACTTTTATAAGAGTTTTGAATAGATTTTTTTAATACTTTCTTCTTACGGAGTTTATAAAAGACAATACAAACTATCTAAGTTTGAACCTTTTTACATTTATTATTGGCATTTTTATAAAAAAGGGTGAATTATTAGGAACTATTTTGTAACAATTCAGTGTTTGAGACAAATTGGCAAACGGTATAATTTAGGTGTTTGTCGGTTAAATAAAAGGTTCTTTTGAGTTTTTGTTAATACATTTGCCAAATTGGGCATTCGTCCTAAAGTTAGTATATTAATAAGGTACTATCTTTATAAGAAACAAGTCGATTAGAATACTAGAATTAAGTTTTAAATTAAGTGAGCGCATGGCAACACCGAGAACGGTAGCATTTCATACTTTGGGATGTAAATTAAATTATTCGGAAACTTCTGCAATCAGTCGATTATTTGAGGATAATGGCTATTTGGCGGTTAAATTTAGTGAACCAGCAGATATTTATGTAATCAATACTTGCTCTGTAACAGAGTTTGCGGATAAAAAATGCCGTAAGACTGTTCGTCAAGCATTACGTAAATCTCCAGATGCTTTTGTGGTTGTAATAGGTTGTTATGCTCAACTCAAACCCGACGAAATAGCTGATATTGAAGGAGTTGATATGGTACTTGGTGCTGCTCAGAAATTCAGAATTTTAGAATATGTTGATGATTTAAGTAAGTCTCCTGGCAAAGGGATGGTCAAAGCAGGAGAAGTTAAAGAGGCAAATAATTTTACACATGCCTTCTCTTTTGGAGATAGAACGCGTTCTTTTTTGAAGGTACAAGATGGCTGTGATTACAAATGTACTTTTTGTACGATTCCTTTGGCAAGAGGAAAAAGCAGAAGTGATACAATGGATAGCGTCGTTGAACGTGCTTGCAAAATAGCAGCAATGGGCGTGAAAGAAATCGTATTGACGGGCGTTAATATAGGTGATTTTGGGAATGGAACAGAAGTCATCGAAGGGGTTCGACCAAAGAAAGAAGCCTTATTTGTAGATTTAGTAAAGGCACTTGATGATGTAGAAGCAATTGAACGTTTTAGGATTTCTTCTATTGAACCAAATCTACTTACCGACGAAATTATAGAGTATGTCGCGCAGTCTAAGCGATTCGTGCCACACTTTCATATTCCGCTTCAATCAGGTAATAACAAGCAACTGAGAATGATGCGTCGTAGATATAAGCGCGAATTATACGCGGATAGAGTGGCTACGATTAAGCGATTAATGCCACATTGTTGTATTGGAGTTGATGTAATTGTTGGTTTTCCTGGAGAAACAGAAGAAGATTTTTTGGAGACTTATCGTTTCGTGAATGAATTAGATATATCTTATTTACATGTTTTTACTTATTCGGAGCGCGTGAATACGCCTGCGGCTGAAATGGAAAACCCCGTTCCGATGGCAGAACGTCGTCGCCGAAATGAAATGATGCGAATTTTATCAGAAAAAAAACGAAGACATTTTTATGCTCAACATGAAAATAGCACTCGAAGTGTTTTGATAGAAACCAATAAATCAGATGGTAAAATGGTTGGTTTGACGGATAATTATATAAAAGTACTTCTCGAAAATGACCCCGTTTTGGAGAATACGATTTGTAAAGTTGGATTGTCGGAAGTCTTACCTGATGGTACTATGAAAGGTGAAATAGTGAATGTAGGAAAGGAGTTTTTAGTATAGAAAGGGATTAATGAATATAGAATTTGACTATTTAGAACCGCAGAAGTAGCTACCGTTGTTTTTCTACTTCTGCGGTTTTTCTGTTCAAAATGCCTTAAATTATTGTTTTACAAATTTTTCAACAAGCACTGTTTTACTATTTTTTAGTTGAAAAAAATAAACGCCACTTTGCAAAGCTGCCGTATTAACAGACAAAATATTTGGATTATTTGCAATCGTAATAACAGTCCAATCGGTTATTAATTGCCCCATTTCATTATAAATAAACAATTGAAAAGGCTCGTCAGGAGTCTCAAATTGAAGTGTCAAAGTATTTTGAACAGGATTAGGATATAAGTTAAGAATGCCTAATTCTTCTGTAAATTCCCGAAAATAGCTGTCCAATTTCACCATACTTTTAAATAAATTCAATCGCCCTTCCGAAACCGTTCTTCCTTCAAGAGTAGATAATTTATCTACATTATTCAAAATAACAGACTTCATTAATAAAGCCGCCTGACTAGGTTCATTCAGAGCATATTGAGCCAACAATTCGTTGGGTAAAGAATGGAGCAAAGCAATTCCGCCCGAAACATGAGGTGTCGCGCCTGATGTTCCCGCAAAACCATCATAGGCATTTCCATTTGTTAAAGTAAATGCTCCTGAGCCAGGCGCACCCAAATCAATTGATTTTTCGCCAAAGCCAGCCGTCGGACGTAGTTGGTCATCTTCACCTGTATTCGTTACAGTAACCAAAAAAGCACTTTCACAACTTGTCGGAATATCTTCTTTAACATCTATATTGATAGGCGAATTAACAGTTGCAGCGACATTTAAAATACCGACTTCTCCCAATTTATCATAAATATTACACCAAATAGGATTGTTTTCTGCCTTTCCTGAAAAACCCTGAGCAATAGAAGAAACGAGAACGTAAGCACCTGCTGCGCCATTTGTTTCGTTATATTTTTTTCGTTGAAAATACATATAATCATAAGCCTGTACGACTTCGGCAGTCGAAATAGCTTGACTCAAAACCATAATTTTGACATTCCAATTTACACCAGTAACGCCAATATTGTTATCGCCTCGCGCACCAATAATGCCAGCAGTTGCCGTTCCGTGATCAGTTGCAGGATGGTTGTCATTTCCATCCGAAAATGACCAACCTTGATAATCATCTATAAAACCATTATTATCGTTATCAATACCATCATTGGGTATTTCGTGGGTATTATACCAAAGGTTTCCTTGCAAATCTTCATGCAAAAAATCTGTTCCTTTATCAATTAATCCGACTACGATTGTATCACCTAATGCAGTGATGCCTCCTGTTGTTGTTGTCCATGCCGCAGGACTTTTTATAATATCCATACTCCATTGCTTAGAATAAAGTGAGTCATTCGGTATCTCTTCTTCATTGCGGTAATGGGTCAATTGATTTTCTTGAATATGAAGTATATTAGGATGCTTTTTTAATGCTTCGATTAGGTTGGTTTTATGAGTTTTATTTTTATCAAAATGTAATAGAATGACCTGAAACGGGTGAGAAAGAATGGTAAATGTTACATCATCTTGATATTTAAAATTGGGTAAAAAATCATTAACTGTGGTTTCTTCAGAAAAGGAAACATTGGTTTGAACGAGCAATTCGCCTTCAATGATTGAGTCTTGAGCAAAACTCATTTGAAACATAAATAAGGTTAAAAAAAAGAGTAGTTTTTTTTTCATAGAATTATTACTTATTGGTTTTGAATGAAGGCTCTGGTTGCAGGTCACTGGTTACTGGTTTCTGGTTACTGCTACCGCTGTTAATCGAAATAGCGGTAGCAGAAACCAGAAACCAGTGACCAGCAACTAGAACCTAATCAAATACTAATTTGCCAAATTTATATCGTTTTCCACGTTCACCATACATAATCATTTCATCTTTTGAAGTTTGGCGACAAAGCTCTGGGCGCGTAATAATTCCTTCATCTTTATTTTTGAATAATTCTTTGACATCAACCTTTCCGCGAGTGTTGACCGAAGCAATAATTACAGGAGAACGCCTAGATATTTTTTCATTATAAATAAAGTAAATCTTACCTTTTGCAGTTGCTTGCGCATAAGAAGAAAAGGCTTTCGTTGAAGAAGATTGATTTTTTGGGATGCTCGAAGCCCAAGCAATACTCGCATCAGGATTGATGTTAATAATGATAATATCCTCATAATGATAGGTATAAGTAGTGTTAGGCACTCTGTTCATTCCAACTCCTGAATAAAAAGTATTGCTCGTTGAATAATATTGTTCGCCAATTAATACAGCACCTCCATCTGAGCGCAAAATAATATCATCCAAGTAATATCGATATAATTCTCGCCCTTTTCGAGCGCGCCTTTTACTCATCAATTGGGCTAAAAAACCTTCTTTGAAAGGCTCAAAACCTTTTTTTTCAATTTTGGAAGTTGCTGTATTTATAGTAAAAAAGAAAGAACCTTTAACGGTTGTTGCACTACGTTCGGAGTAAAAACCAGCGCAAGTCAATTTGCCATTATTATTAACTTTAAAAGTAATATCGGTGATATAAAGCCCATCCAAAGCCAAATCATACTCTTTGAGTGTTTCGCCATTATTGGTATAAGCAATGATTTTATAAAAATAATTGGCTTGTCCATTTCGTTTCTCTCGACGACTTTTATTATAAATACGAGCCAAAATATAAGCATTTCCTTTTTTACTAACTTCAACTTTTTCTGCATCAAAGAGGTCTGCATCATAAGGTGTTTTAATGTCTTTGTTCCATATATTTTTTAATGATTGGTCGAGAACGTGCAATTGAAAGGTCGCACGAGGTGTTTTTTGAAATAAGCCCACTTCTACAATCGGCGTATGAAAAATGACGGCTTTCGAACTATCCGAAGATGCGCTGTATTGAACAGGATTCCTATAAAAAGAAGGAAGTTTAACTAGCTCCTGTGGTTTATCCAAAAGCTTGCCCGTTTTTTTATCAATTTCCTGATAATAAAGTATTTGCTTTTTTTGCTTTCGACTATATTGAGTATAATAGATAAAGAGTTTATTATTAAAATGCCAAAAATTATCAATTTGAATCGCTCGTTTTGCCAACTGTTTAAGTGGTGTCGAATATTTCAGAATCATTTTTTTATCATAGTGTTCAATCACAGGAACGGTACTTACAAAGAGCTGAGCGCGTTCTGTGTAAACATAAATGCCACGTTCGTCTTCACCAGCAATTATTTCTATACTATTTTTTCTGCTTTGTTGGAGTTCTGGCCCCCAATTGATTTTTTGGGCAGATAATGATATGGCTATGCTACTCAGTAAAAATATTAAAAAGTGCTTTTTCATTATAATTATATTTTAAATGCTTCTGTTACTTTCGACTCTCCTATTTAATAACGTTTTAATCTTGATAAAGATATGTTTTAGTGTTTACTTTCTTATTATTGATGCCTTAAGTATCTAGACAAAAAAAGGATACATTCCATAAAGAATGTATCCTTTTTATAAAAAACAACGATAAAAATATAATTAGAAACTAACCTGAGATTTGATATACATGAAAGCTGCTACAATTGTTTCGCCTTCTTCTTTGCTGTTAATTTCGATGTAGTGAAATACTCCAGCTCCAGCATTTTTTTCGCAGTGAAAGCATTTGTTACCACTAGCACAAACAAATTTGATACGGTGTTGACGCAATTCAGCTTCATATTGTACCAATTCAACATCATTCATATTAAAATCATAAACAACATCAGTGTATTCAGAATCTAACTTTTTTGCAAGACCATTTGCAGTTACTTCAAATGTACAAGGAGCAGGAGCAGCAGAGGTAATTGCATTAATTGCACTTACTGCAGCATTTACATCAGCATACTGAGCAGATGCTACTGTTGATAAACCTAAAACCAAAATGCTAAGAAGTAATAACTGTTTCATGACTTTAATTTGTTAATTAATTATATCGTTGAATTATTTGGTATAAAACGAAAACCGTACCAGTTTTTTTTACATATATAAGACAATGTGTTTTTTTATAAAAAAATTGGCTCTATCTATCAAAAGTAACGCGCATACCTTTCTGACTTTCGTCAAATTCTCCGTTAGTATATGCCAAATGACCGCTTACGATAGTGTTTTTGATTTTTCCTTTGAAAGTATGTCCTTCAAACGGCGACCAATTACACTTATAATGTAAATTATCTTTGCTCACATCCCATTCTTCATTGATGTCAACTAACACCAAATCCGCAAAATAACCTTCACGAATATAACCGCGTTCGGCTACTTCAAAACAAATAGCTGGTGCGTGACACATTTTTTCGACGATGCGCTCCAAAGATATTTTCTCTTTGTGATAAAACTCCAACATCATATTCAAAGTATGCTGAATCAACGGCACACCAGAAGGTGCTTTGAAATAGCTATTTTGTTTTTCTTCCCAAGTATGCGGTGCATGGTCAGTTGCAATAATATCAAAATGGTCATCAAGCAATGCTTCAAACAATGCCTCTTGATGCTCTGCTCCTTTCACAGCAGGATTACACTTGATTTGAGTACCGAGTTCGTCGTATTGACTAGCATTGAAATACAAATGATGCACACAGACTTCTGCCGTAATTCTTTTTTCTGCCAAAGGAATATCATTTCTAAATAAAGGAATTTCGTCTTTGGTAGAAATGTGTAAAATATGCAAACGTGTGTTATGCTTCTTTGCTAACTCAATTGCCATACTTGAAGATTTGTAACAACCTTCTTCGTTACGAATCTCTGGATGAAAACGAACAGGCAAATCTTCGCCGTATTTTTCTTTATAAATAACTTCATTACCTCTAATTGTTGCTTCATCTTCGCAGTGAGTTGCAATTAACATCGGTACTTTCGAGAACAAGTTATCCAGAGTCGTGCGGTCATCAACCAACATATTTCCAGTACTTGACCCCATAAAAATTTTGACACCACAAACCGTCTTTGGGTCAGTTTTAAGTACTTCTTCTACATTATCATTTGACGCACCCATAAAAAACGAATAATTCGCCAATGATTTTTTGGCAGCAATATCGTATTTATCTTGTAGCAATTCTTGTGTCAATGCCGCAGGTTTTGTATTTGGCATTTCCATAAAAGTAGTTACACCGCCAGCGACTGCCGCGCGAGGTTCAGTATATAAATTGGACTTGTGAGTTAAACCTGGCTCACGAAAATGTACTTGGTCATCAATGATTCCAGGTAAAAGATGTTTTCCTGTTGCATCAATAATAATATCTGCTTCGGCATCGATCGAAGGTGCGATTTGGTGAATACGTTGGTCTTTGACCAAAACATCGCCTGTTTTTATTGTACCTTCATTGACGATTTGAGCATTTTTTATTAATATAGTTTTCATTAAAGAACAGTTTTTTTGAGAAAAGAGATGGAGAGACCGTGCTGCGCACTAAGAGAAAAGAGATGCTTTTATGAGTAGCTTTATAAGGTTAAATGCATCTATTTATCTAACGCCAACAGGAAAATATAAGTTTTTTCTACTGTTTAGCGTTATTAATGGCAGTCCGATTAGGTAATTTCACAAGGCTACTCATAAAAGCATCTCTTTTCTCTTAGTGCGCAGCACGGTCTCTTCATCTCTTTTCTAAATAATAATTACATTACAAATAAAAGAATTTCATGCTACAACACGAAATAAAAAAACGGGTAAGTTATGGCGAAACCGATAAAATGGGCTACTTATATTATGGACATTATGCCCATTATTATGAAATAGGTCGAGTTGAGTTTTTGCGTAATTTGGGAATGACATATAAGTCATTGGAGGATGATTATAAGGTAATGTTGCCCGTCAAGTCATTGAATATGCGTTTTGTTAGAGCGGGGCAATACGATGATTTGATTACTGTTCGGACAATACTCTCTGAATATTCTGCAACAGGAATTGTTTTCAAAACGGAACTCTATAATGAAGCAGGAAAAATCATGAATGCTGGCGAAGTTCGGTTAGCTTTTGTGGATTCTGAGACGATGCGCGGTTGTCCGCCGCCTCAGGATTTGTCGGATTTGATTGAAAATAGAAAGAAGATTTTAGGTTAATGTTTGATAATAGAAGACTTGCCAAGTTTAAAAAACTGGGTCTATATGATTTGAGTTGGTCATTAGTACCTTTTTATCGATACTCTAAACCTTATAGGTTTTTAAAACCTATAAGGTTTGATTGAAGTTTGATATAACCTATTTTTTAAAAATATCAACCAACCTAAATCATATAGAGCAAAAAACTTTGAAAGTCATTGTTATTGGCGAAAATTTACGCTTTTAAAAACGAATAAAGCCATTTTTAAAAGAAAAAAACAACCTATTTGAGGAGATTATGGTGGTTAATTCCTTACGGATTGATACTTAATATATATTTGTAAAAGCTTTGAAGTGAAAACATTTGAGCACAAATTGTGATTAAGGAGGTAGAGAAACAAGTCTATTATAAGAATAGCGTTATAATATAAGTATCATAAGACAATGAAAGTATTCAAATTTGGTGGTGCGTCTGTCAAAAATGCAGATGCCATTAAGAACGTAGCAAGTATTCTGAAAGAATATAAGGATGAAAAATTGGTGATTGTTGTGTCTGCAATGGGCAAAACAACGAATCATTTGGAGGATGTAGTTAAGAGTTTTTTTTATAAAAAAGCTGACCCATTCGAAGCATTGAAGGAGGTAAAGGATTTTCATTATAAAGTAATGAATGAACTTTTTGAGGAAAGCGATGATATATTTGATCGCGTGAATGATACTTTGGTCGAAATAGAATGGGTGATTGAAGATGAAGCTCAGGAAACTTATGATTATTTATATGACCAAATTGTCTCAATTGGTGAGTTTCTTTCGACGCAAATCGTCTCTGCTTATTTGAATAAGGTTAATTTACCAACAACTTGGTTAGATGCGCGCGATGTCATTTTGACAGATAATAGATACCGTGAAGCGCAAGTCGATTGGGCTGCAACGACTAAAAACGCGGTGGCAAAAGTACCTAAGTTATTGGAAAAGGGCTTTGTAATGACACAAGGCTTCGTTGGTGGAACATCCGAAAATTTCACTACAACGCTTGGTCGTGAAGGTTCTGATTACACAGCAGCAATTTTTTCTTACTGCCTAGACGCAGAGAGTATGTCTGTTTGGAAAGATGTACCAGGGATTTTGACAGCAGATCCGCGCTTATTCAAAAACGTTACAAAACTTGACCGTCTTTCGTATCGCGAAGCAATTGAAATGACGTATTATGGTGCAAAAGTCATTCACCCGAAGACGATTAAACCTATTCAAAATAAGAGTATTCCGCTTTTTGTAAAATCATTTATAGACCCGAAAGGAGAAGGTACAATGATTTCGGCTATCATGGAGCAACGTTATCCGCCAATGATTGTAGTGGAAAAAGACCAAGTTTTGATTCATGTTTCTCGTAGAGATTTCTCTTTTGTAGAAGAGGAAAATTTGAGTGAACTTTTTCATTTGTTCAAAGCGCACCGTATTAAGGTTAATTTGATGCAAAATTCTGCGATTAGTTTTTCTATTTGTGTGAATAATATCCCTGAGCGAGTTGATAAATTATTGGTTGAGTTAGAAAAAGAATATAAGGTTATCAAGGATGATAATCTGGAACTTATCACAATACGCCATTATAAACCAGCTACTTTGCAGGAAATGAAGCGTAATAAAATGGTGCTTTTGGAAGAAAGAATTCCAAGAACTATTCAATTAGTGGTTCGTGATACTCCGTTGATGGAGAGAATTTAATTTAGTTGAGAGTTGAGAATTCACTTATTTCGTGAATCTTTATTTTTATAAAAATAAAACTGACCGATAAGATTTTAAGGGATTAGGCAATAAATAAGCTACCACAAAGAACGACGTTGTTTTTTATTTAGACAAGGCAAAAAACGCAGTCC
>CAKZLT010000485.1 GCA_937127195.1 uncultured Saprospiraceae bacterium | reverse complement strand
ATAAAACGGAAGTCAATACGAATCCCGTGAAATACCTTTAATTTGATATGAAAAAGTTGTTGCTTTTTTATAAAAAGGTGCAAAAACTCAGTTATTGAATTCTTGCAAAGAATGAAAAAAATAAATAAAACTAATAAATAGATGGCATCAGCAAAAAATATGACTGTCGGTCAGCGTCTGAAATCTTTGTATGATTTACAGAACATTGATTCTCAATTGGATGAAATCCAAATCTTGAAAGGAGAATTACCTGTTGAAGTACAAGATTTGGAAGACGAAATCTTAGGACTTGAGACTCGTATCAATCGCTTAAAAGAAGGAGTCGGTGAAGTAGAAGCGACCATCAATAAGTATGCTAGTAGTATTAAAGAAGCTGAAGCGCTTATCTTGAAATATGAAAAACAACAAGATAACGTTAAGAATAACCGCGAATATGAAGCTTTGATGAAAGAGGTAGAGCTTCAAAAGTTGGATATTCAGTTGGCCAATAAGCGTATCAAAGAGGCTAAAATTACTGCTCAAAATAAAGATTTGACATTGAAGGCTTCCGAAGCTCGTTTGGATAATAAAAACAAAGACCTAGAAGTCAAAAAGCAAGAGTTAAGTAAAATTATCAAAACAACAGAAAAGGAGGAAGATAAATTAAATAAACGCAGAGATAGATCTATCAAGAAAATCGAACCTCGTTTGCTTAAAAGTTATGACCGAGTGCGCAAGGCTTATCGTAATGGCTTGGGCGTAGTGATGGTTGAGCGTGATTCTTGTGGCGGTTGCTACAATAAAATTCCTTTGCAGCTTCAAGCTGAAATCAACAAACGTAAGAGAATTATTCCTTGTGAGCATTGTGGTCGCGTCTTAGTGGATCATGATGTAATGAACGCTGAATAAGAAGTTATAATATATTATATAAATATAAATATAAAGCACTCTAGTTTCGTTAAGTTACTAGGGTGCTTTTTTTGTTTTTATAAAAAGCATTAAATAGTTTTCTTCATTTTAGGGAGTAGGAAAAAAATAACCTACCCAATCTAGCTTGTTATTTTCCATTTTAAAAAACATAAAAAATAGTTCCGTCCCGAGGCTTCGGGATGCAACGATTTTTTAAATTTCTTAAAAAGAAAAATAACGTTACAATATCGGGTAGCTTATTTATTTCCTACTCCCTTAATATAAATAATTATGAAAAAATGGCTTCTTGTTTTATCATCTGTTTTGTTTTTTTCAAGTGCTTATGCTGAGAAGAACTATACTTTTAATAATAATTTGAAAAAGGCGTACGAAAAAATCATGCAACTAAAGCTAGAAGAAGCCAATCAAATTATTAAGTCAGAACGTCGCTCAAATCCTAGTAATCTGATGAATGAATTCATTGCTGATTACATTGATTATTATAGTCTTTTGGTGAATGGCAGTTCTAGTCAATTCAAAAAACTAGAACGAAATAAAGACATTCGACTTAAAAAAATGCAGGGTGGAGATTTTATGTCGCCCTATTATTTATATACAAAAGCAGAAATAAAAATCCATTGGGCTATTCTGAGAACACAATATGGAGACAAATTGACAGCATTTAGAGAATTGCGTTCTGCTTATAAACTATTAGAATCGAATCAAAAGAAGTTTCCAAAATTCATTGCAAATAAAAAAAGCCTCGGAATGCTTCGCACAATATTCAGTGCAATTCCTCCTGAATATCAGTGGAGTACGCGAGCAATGGGCGTAAGTCGTGATTTTAATCGTGGTCATAAAGAAATTCAAGAAGTATTAAATTATTCCAAAAAGTATAAATTTATCTTTGAAAAAGAAGCGCGCATTATTTATTCATTTTTATTATTAAGTGTAAAAAATGATGAAGTAAAGGCTTGGAAAATGATAAATCATGCTTCAATTGACCCTAAAACGAGCTTGTTAGCCTGTTTTATTCAAATGCGCGTAGCTATGAAAATCCGTAAAAATACAATAGCTATTCGATTAATAGAAAATAGACCAAAATCAAACGGTTATTTAGATATTCCTCAAATGAATTATTGGCTTGGAGTTGCCAAAATGAGAACGCTGGACAAAAAGGCGAATACTTATTTAAAGCAATACATTAATTCGAATAGTAGTCCTGACTATATCAAATCAAGTTACTTGTACTTGGCTTATTATGAGCAATTGTTTGGGACAGTCGTTAATAAAAAAAAGTATATTAACTTATGTAAAACTAAGGGCAGTAGCAAAAATTATGAGGATAAAAAAGCCGCGGTATTTAGTAATGACTTATATCCAAAAACTTTGTTGAAAGCACAATTATTATTCAATGGAGGATATTATAGTCGTTCTAGTAAGATGCTTAAAACGATAAATGTAACCGTTTATAAAAAGAAAAAAAACCAAATTAGATACTATTTTCTTTCTGCAAGAGCTGCTGATAAAGGCGGAAATACAGAGCAAGCTAGTTCTTTTTATAAAAAAGCAATAACCGCAGGTAAGGATACTAAATACTATTATGTTTGTCAATCAGCACTTAATTTAGGAGAGCTTTATGAAATTAAAAAGAATAAATTAGAAGCTAAAAAATATTATAATATCTGTTTAAAATTAAAAAGTGATAGACACCAATCAGGTTATCACAAAAAAGCTAAAGCTGGATTGAAGCGATTAAAATAAGTTGTTTTACCTTATTTTATAAAAAAATGGGCATCCTTTCTTTCGAGAGGATGCCCATTTTTTATAAGTAAAATCACTTACTAATTCATAAGAATTACTTAGTAATTACTAATCTACGTGTAACACTTTCGTCGTTTGCATTAATACGAACCAAGTAAACACCAGCAGGATAGTCCTCAACGTTGAATGTAAATTCACCATTAGTTACATTTTCCTGTCTAGTAGAAGTAACTACCTGACCTACGATATTAACTAATTCTACTTGTACATCAGCAGCTTGCTCGAAGTTAATCAAGATATTAGCTGTAGTTTGAGCAGGATTAGGGAAAATATCTAAGCTAGTCATAGCAGAGATAAAGTCAGCACTTACAGTTACTACATTAACAGTAGCCATATCAGTACAACCGTTAGCATCCGTTACAGTTACAGTATAAGTAGTAAAACCACCTGATAAAGAATCTGCAACACTAGAAGTTGAACCATTAGACCAAGCATAAGTGTAAGGAGCTGTACCATTAGAAGCAGTTACAGCAGCACCACCATCATCCGTATCACCATTAGATGCAGAGAATACAGTAGTAGTCAAACCTAAGTCAGCAGGACACCAAGGAGATACAGTGAAGTTATCTACACCAAATCCTTCGTTATTTGTAGTATTATCAGACCACATTACAAAACGGAACTGAACACTAGACATACCAGCAGTACCCATTACACGATTAGATGCATTCACCCAACCTTGAGAACCATTAGCAACCATAGCAGTATCTGTACCATTCCAAACATCACCAATTGGCTGTTGTGTAACATTTACATTGTACCAGTTAGTACCTGATCCCATAGCGCCTACTTTAGACCAAGAAAGACCAGCATCAGTAGAAACTTCTACCCAAGCACCATCCCAAGCATCTTCGATATCCCAGTAAGCGTCAAAGCTAATAACAGGATCACTAGCATAGCTAGAGAAATCAAAACAAGGAGAGTATAAGAATGACTCAACATTATCAGAATAGTTACCAGCTAAACCAGTTACCCAAGCTTCAGTACCTCCAGCAGCAGCAGAGATAATTGTATTAGCAGGTGTACCTAACTCCCAATCACCAGTACCAGACCATCCGTCCATACCAGTTTCCCAGTCAGTTGAATAGTTATCACCATCAGCAGAACCAGAAGCAGCATGCGTAAATGAATCGAAGTCATTAGAAGGATCTAAGTCACCAAAGTCAGCTCCAGCAAAACCATATCCTATAGTATTCATTCCAGGCTGTAAATCTACACCGTTATTTAACATTAATGTAGCTGTCATTGTAGGCTCAATCGTATCAGTATATATCTGAGTGATTTGAGTTCCATTAATAACTGCACCAAAATTGAAATCATAAAGAGGTGTAAATCCGTTATTTTTAACTACAATAGCAACAGGGTTACCCGTAGAAGCACAAGTAGTAAAGTCTGCAATTATATCAATTAATTCTAACTCAGCAGATAAACCATCATCAACTGTAATGTTATCTAAACTAATGTCAGAGTGCCAAGATGTACCTGCACCAGTTACAGGATCATGGTCACCTCCTAAAACACCTACAAAACGAATACCAACAGTATCACCAGCACCAGCTACTTCTAAGTTAACTTTAGCAGTATGCCATTCATCACCTTGATTACCAGAAATAGACCATACAGGCATCCAAGTCATACCCATATCATTACTAATTTCAGCTCTCAATTCTCCCATTTCAAGATTTGTATTATCCCACATGTGATATTCAAATGCTAATTCAGGATAAGTCAAAGTAGTAATATCAACCATTTGAGTCATCATGATAGCAGAATCACCAGCACCAACACCAGCACTCGCAGAAGATTCAGTGAATGCATAAAGGTTTCCTTCGCTAGAACCACTAGCTCCAGTATTTGGAGAAGGAGTACCGTTAGAAGAGATTGTCCAATCAAATACATCCATTGTAGATTGACTGTAACACCCAAATTCAAAACCTTCAATGAAAGGAGCTTCAGCTACTGTCAAACAATATTCATCAAAACGAACATTATCAATAGAAATATCTCCAGCACAACAACCTAATGCAGTACCTACAAAACGAATTCTTGTTTGATTGAAAATAGGATCTGTATAAGCAGCAAGACTAGCTAACGCTGTATTCCACTGATTTCCTTGATCACCAGATAAAGACCATATATTAACCCAGTTACCTGTTAATGCACTATCAACTTCAACATCTAATGTACCAATATCACTACCACTCATGTGATAATCAAAACGAACAGCAGGGCTAGAAGTTGATGTGAAATCAACAAACTGACTTTCTATTGTTGCTATATCTCCATTAGAAGTAGGTGATACTTCTATGAACAAGTAATCAGCTCCTTCACTAGGAGCACTTGGGTGACCAGTACTGGCAAATCCTAAGTTACTACCCAGTGTCCAGTCAAAATTATCATTTGTATATTGTGGCCAACAAGTTGTGTTACCTTCAAAACCCATAGTATGAGGAGCTACTACCGCTGCACAAGGAGTAGTGAAAGTAATTGTTGTTCCTAAACTAAGGTTCGTTCCACAAGAATCATAAAAGATCGCATCATATTGTGTATTTGGTGCTAAACCTCCCATCATGAAAGGACTAGTAATACCAGCTTGTGTTGTACCAGTACCTGGGAAGAAACCAGAAGTACCATATTCAACAGTTACTGCATTATTAAATGAAGCGAATGTAGCAACAGCTGATGTAGGTAAAGCACTTACATCAAGGTTGAAAGGATTGAAACAGTAATCTGGATAGAAATTAACATTATCAAATGCCATATCACCAGTACAACAACCGATACTAGTACCTACAAAACGAACTTTTACAGTACTACCATAACCAACTAACGACACTTCTGCCAAACTCCATTGATTTCCTTGATCTCCTGATAATGACCATACGTTTACCCAATTACCAGTTAAAGCACTATCTACTTCTAGATCCAATGTACCAATAACTCCACCCCACATGTGATAATCAAATGTAACAGCTGGAGAAGCTCCAGTTCCAAAGTCTACCTCTGGACTTACAATACTAATACGTTCACCATTAGCAACGTCGTTTGCTTCTAAATACAAATAATCAGTTCCTTCAGAAGCTGCACTCGGGTGAGTTCCAGTGTTAATAAAACCAGCATTACTCCCTAGTGTCCAATCATCATCATCATTAGTTTCTTGTATCCAACAAGTTGTGTTTCCTTCAAATCCCATTGAGTAAGGAGCCGTGAAAGGCGCACAAGGAGTTAAGAATGAAACTAATGCTCCTGAACTAGAGTTACTTGTAGCACTACAGTTATCATGTACATATACATCATAATCAGTGTTGTTAGTCAAGTTATTAATAGTATGAGGACTTGTAACGTTATTTACAGTTGTACCAGTTCCTTGTACAAAACCAGCCAATCCATACTCAAGGTAAGAACTACCAGTAGAAGATGTAAAGTTAATAGTTGCAGATGTTCCCGCAGTAGATGCTGAAACAGAACCTGGGTTAGCACACAAAGCACCACCTGTAAGTGTTACACCAAAATCAACTACACTACCCCAAGTAAATGTAGCACAAGGATCTAGTGGTAAAGCACCACTCTCTTGCTGCTGTACACGCATACGAGTAATACCAGAAGCTACACTAGCAGCAGCAGGAACGACAATAGTTACAGCTTCTGTAACTGTAGGAGTTCCAGACCATGTGTGAACTACTTCTCCTGCTGAGAAAGTACCATCAGCATCAAAGTCAATCCAAATAGTACCTGCATTACCAAAATTACCACCACAAGTACCCCAAGTAACAGAACCTGTATAAGTACCACCAGAAGCAAATTCAATATTTGTACTAGCAGTAAGGTCTTCCACTCCAGTAGGATTATTTGTACAGTTTTGCGCAAATGTTAAAGACGTAGAGTTAGCTCCTGTAGCAGAGAAAGCTCCTAAGTCAGAATCATTTGGACTACTAGGTCCTCCACTAGTACAATACTGACCATAACTAACGAAACTCACTAGCGTGAATGCCATTAGCGATAAAAATTTAATAGTAAAGTGTTTCATAAAAAATTGAATGTTTAATTTAAAAAACAATAATTAAAAAATTAGTTAAACTTTTTAGTTTTTGGGAAAATCTTACTTCTCTGCAAACATTATTAATTTGAAAAGAATACTTTTTTAAAATCAAAATTTTTATAGGGCGTAAATTTAAGATGAATTATATTGACAAATATATAAATAATAGAATATTATATGATACTATTATTAAAAGAAGACTTAAATTTAACAATCAAAAAGAAACATTAAAATATAAAATCCTCTTTTCTTTATATTATATAAAGATAATAATACTTATTGACCTATTATTCTTTTTTAGAAAAAAAGCAATAAATGACACTTGTTGGACGATTTTTAAGGTGATTTAGATAATAAATAGAATTAAAAATCTGACCTAAATTGAGAAATAATAACCAATTATTGAATCAAACAATTATAAGAATCAAATTTTTTAATGAAAAAAACTTCGTTCTGTCCTATTTTAAGTGACTAGTTATCTAACCCCGAATGGGGTTAAATTTGAGTAGCCACGGGTTGCAACC
>CAKZLT010000484.1 GCA_937127195.1 uncultured Saprospiraceae bacterium | reverse complement strand
TCAGTTTTATGTTCATGGAATTGAATTAGAATTGGAGGACGAAACCAAATCATTTGAAAATCATTTATTAGTTAAAGCGAGCCAAATGGTTTACTCTTTGGGTGAAGTGGCGAAAGGAACAATCAAAGGAATTAAGTTCAATGTTGGAGTCGATTCTATTAATAATGGTCAAACTGAAGCTAATTTCACAAGTCGTACAAGTGACGATCCTTTGTCTATCCAAAGTCCAAAAATGCACTGGAATTGGAATATGGGATATATCTTCGTAAAGTTAGAAGGTATGTTTGATAATGATGGCGACGGAACTCCTGATACTCCTTTTGAATATCATGTCGGTATGAATTCAATGTTGAGAAATATTGATTTAACGGCAAACAAAGCAATCATGGGAGATAATATGGAATTGATGATTAATGTTGATTACGCTCAATTTTTTGACGGAATTGACCTAAAAACTAATCCAACAACGCATGGTATGAATGCCATTTTTATGGATAATATCCAAAGTGCATTTACTGTGATGTAGTTTTTTTTGAACCCTGCCGTTGCCATCTGGCAGGGTTCAAAAACGTTTATTTCGCTTAACTACACGGCTGACGATGGACGGCATCCGTTCTCTCAAAACTTAAAAGAATGCTGCGATTTAATCCGTTATTTAGATATTTTGCTTTTGGTTTACTCTTCTTTTCGAGCTGTACTTTGGATAAAACTCCGCCCGTGATGGTCGTGACACCTTATGAGTTTGACCTGCCTGATGGTTTTCCTATACCAGACATTTCTACCGAAAAAACATTAAGTCAAGAACGAATTGCCTTGGGCAAAATGCTCTTTCATGATGTGCGATTATCGCGAGATAATACCATTTCTTGTGCCTCTTGCCATCTTCAAGAAAGTGCTTTTGCTGACCATAATCCAGTTTCAGTTGGTATTGAAGGACGTATTGGTTTTCGTAATTCTCCAACACTCGTTAATGTGGCTTATCATCCTTATTTTTTTAAAGAAGGTGGAAATACATCGCTAGAAGCACAGGCTTTTGGACCTATTGAAGACCATCGAGAGATGGATTTTTCGACTGCTGGTATTATTTTAAAACTCCAAGATGACCTAGAAATTCAAGAAATGTCTTACACTGCTTTTGGTCGAGCGTTTGACAATTTTGTTATTGTAAATGCCCTCGGTTCGTTTCAAAGAACAATTATTAGTGCCAATTCACGGTATGATGATTTTTTTTATAAAAATAATATAAATGCCTTAACCAACTCTGAAAAGCGTGGTTTGGCTCTTTTTAAAAGTGAAAGAACACAGTGCCAAAAGTGTCATGGAGGTTTTGATTTTTCGGAATATGCAATTGTAAATAATGGAACTTACGCGAATTACGAAGATAAAGGCTTGGCAAGAATTACGCAGGATAGCTCAGATGTAGGTAAATTCAAAGTGCCAACGCTTCGTAATATTGAATTGACTTATCCATATATGCACAATGGAGGGTATCCGACGCTCGAGTCAGTGATTGAACGCTATAATCTAGGCGGTTTTAATCATCCGAATCAAAGTGAATTCATAAAACCTCTTAACCTAACTGAAACAGAAAAAATGGATTTAATTGCTTTTTTAAAAAGCCTGACCGATTGGGATTTGATAAATAATCCAGCTTTTAAATGAATACATGATGTTGAATGTTGAATGTTGAATGTTGAATGATGAATTGCTCCGCTGTTTCGTTCCTTAATTGGATAAAACAGCGGAGCAATTCATCATTCATCATTTCGCATTCATCATTTAAAAACCTATTTTTGCAGCTTAATTAATAGGAAGAATGGATAAGAATTTTGTAGAAATAGGGCATACTCAGAGGCCACACGGAGTAAAAGGGGAAATTAAAATCAAAATTGAGGAAGATTTTTGGCAAGATTTGGGAGAATTAGAAGTCTTCTTTTTGAATGTCAAAGGAAAAGATATTCCTTATTTTGTTGAAGAAATTCGAGGAGCAGATTTTAATATTGCCAAATTTGAGGATGTAAACTCAAAAGAAACTGCTGGAAAAATCACTTCTTGTACTATTTCAGCGCGTATTAGTGATTTGAAATATTACGAAATAGAAGAAGAAACAACAGAAGATTTATTTTATAACCATTGTACAGGTTATGAAATGATTGATGTCAATGATGGAAACATAGGCGTTATCAAGGAAGTTTTGGAATATCCGCAGCAAGAATTGGCAATTTTAGAAATAGAAGGAGAAGATATTTTACTTCCTTTGAATGAACACACTGTTCATAGTATTGATAATGATAAAAAACAAATGACGGTAGAAATGCCAGAAGGTTTATTGAATTTAGATGAAGTCGAGGAGGCTTAATTTTTAATGAGAAAATGATAGTAGGAATAAATAATAGAATACCTTTTGATTATTAACTGATGTTACGCAAGACTTTGTAATTTAGCCTTTTGCGTAACGTGAGTTATTAAGGTGTTATATCATTTTAACTTTCAAGTAATAGTTGTTTTTTAAGAAAATAGTCCATGAGAATAGATATAATTACACTTTTTCCAGAGCTTTTAGAAAGCCCTTTTCAGCACTCAATTATGAAACGAGCGCGCGAAAAAGGTTTATTAGAAGTCAATTTATTTAATCCGCGCGATAAGTATTCTATTGGTAAACATCACAAAATGGATGATTATCAATATGGAGGCGGTGCAGGTCTGGTGATGTTGCCCGAACCTTTGGCAAATTGTTTGGATGATTTTCTGGCAGAGCGAGATTATGACGAAGTTATTTTTATGACTCCTGATGGCGAACGTTACAATCAAGGAATTGCAAATCACTTGTCTATGAAAGGGAATATTATTATTCTTTGTGGACACTATAAAGGGATTGATGAGCGAATTCGCGAAAAATATATTACTAGAGAAATTTCTGTTGGCGATTTTGTATTGTCTGGTGGAGAATTAGGCGCTGCGATTTTAGTAGATTCGATTGGTCGCTTATTACCAGGTGTACTAAATGATGAAACTTCGGCTTTATTTGATTCTTTTCAAGATGATTTGCTTGCGCCACCAGTCTATACGCGCCCTTCAGATTTCCGTGGAATGAAAGTCCCTGAGATTTTATTATCTGGAAATACTAAGGCAATTGATGATTGGAGACACGAACAAGCATTGGAGCGTACCAAAAAACGCCGCCCTGATTTGTACGAAAAACTTTAAATTCAGAATAAAGTCTAATATCAAAAGGGTCAGATGCCTCGAAGACATCCGACCCTTAATCTTTAATCGAAGAATTAAAATTTATCCATTAATAAGTTGCTTCACAGCTTGTTCTAACTGAGGTCCTTGTGGATTAATAGCAGCAATTCTACCGTCTTTATCCAATAAAAACGTTCTAGGAATACTATTAACACCATACATTTTGGCTGGTTCACTTTGCCAGTATTTCAAATCACTAACATGATATTCCCATTCTAAGCCATCTTTCAAGATAGCTTGTTCCCACGATTGAGCATTTCTATCCAAAGAAACACTATAAACCGTAAACCCTTGGTCTTTATATTTTTTATAAATACTCACCAATTCTGGATTATTGAAACGGCATGGTCGGCACCAACTAGCCCAAAAATCTAACAAAACTACTTGCCCTTTTAGATCAGCTAATGAATACGTTTTACCTTGTGGGCTAGTCATTGCGATATTTGGAGGAATTGCACCAACTCTAATCATCTGCTGACCTAACGAAATCTTGATTTCGTTAATAAACTGCTGATGAATAGCAATCAAATCACTATTAGGATAAACCGCAGCTACTTTTTTGTTAGCTCCAGAATGAATTTCTATAATGCGCTCAGGAGTCAAATAAGCAAACTGAAAACGCTTAGGATTCAATACATCTGTCGCAATCGACAAACCAACTAGTGCGTAAGAAGTAGTGTCTATATAGTTGGCAATATCCTCCTCAGAAGGTTGTTCTTTTATAAATTGTTTAACAATTCTAACGTACTCGCTGGTATTTTTTGAACCTTGTACAGTATATTCAAACTGCTGAACGGTCGCCAAATTAGCATCAACAATTACTTCATTCTCTGTCCCGTCCAAGATGAATAAGACATTTTTAGTCCCAATTCTCAATCGGTACATTCCTGGAGTAATATCTTCTGATTGAAAGTCAATACTTCCATCACCAGCAATTTGAGTATTCATCAATGGCTCTGTTGCATCCATTTTCATTTTATCCAAATATGCTTTCAAACCACCGCTGCCTACTATCTTTCCTTTGAAAGTCACCGTATTACCTGCTTCACTTACCTCCTCAGAAGTCGCATCACTACTCACTTCCGTTCCTGTTATTTGGCTATTTACCTTATTTTTGCATTGCATGAATATTAATGCCATCACACAAAAAATCACTGCCAAAATATTTTTAGTCATATCTTTTATACTTTTCCTTTTCTAACTAATTAAACTTACTTCTTTTACTAAGAAATCGTTATTTTTGTTTTCTTTTATCTAAATAATTTATATCAAAATCCGCTAGTAAACAACCTTTATGATGTTTACTATTTATTTTTAATTATATATATAAACAATAAGAATTACAAAGATAAGAATTTCAAGAATGGTTAATAACTATCATTAACAACAACTTTTAACAATTAGATGTGATTTAACAGTTATTTACAATAATAAGACTAATTAGTTACATTTTTTTCTTAAAAAATAAGCCATTCTATAATCATATAATCTTTTTTACTTAGTAGTCAGTCAAATTAATAGTGTCGAAATATTTTATCAAAAAGTACCGACACTATTAACCTGACTGACTACTTAGAATAGTTGTTGCTCTTTAGCATTGCTGAAGAACATTTAAAAAGGCAACTAATAAAAGTATCTCTGTTCTCTTAGCGTGTAACGCGGTCTTTTAGTCTCTGTTCTGAATAGTTACGAATAGTTTATTAAAAAATTGAATAATATTACCTTATATTCTAAGAAGAAGGATTTATATTTGAAAGATTTAAGTTTTTTATCTAACTTTAAAGCGAACAGAGAAAATAAAAGACAATACATTATTGTCCTTTTTGAAACAACCAAATTAAATCCTCGAATAAAAAATCGAATTAGGAAAAAATGAGTAATACAAATAATAAAAAAGCAATATCTAATAATATAGAAAGTGCCTGTGTAATCGTTAAAGGTACAATCATAGAAGGTGAATTCAAATCAACAAGTGATACCCGAATGGATGGAGTCATTAAAGGTAATGTTGATTGTTCAGCTCGAATGATTATTGGAAAAGATGCTAAAATAGAAGGTAATGTAAAGACAAAACAGGCAAATATCGCTGGCTCATTTTTTGGAGAATTAGAAGTTCAAGAGCAACTAGTTCTTTCTGGAACAGCTAACGTCGATGGCACTGTATCTGCAAAAGAATTATCAGTAGAAGATGGCGCAATGCTTAACGGTAATATAATGATTGGTAAGTAAACTCTCTTTTTAAATTTCTTTTATAAAATGGTGAAATCAGCTTAAGTTGATTTCACCATTTCTATTTTATTCCACTTTATCTTTTAATTTAGGGAGTAGGAAATAAATAATGTACCCGATATAGCGACTTTATTTTTCTTTTTAAGAAATATACAAAATCGGTGCATCCCGAAGCCTCGGGACGGAGCTATTTTTTATGTTTTTTAAAATGGAAAAGAAAAAGCTAGATTG
>CAKZLT010000483.1 GCA_937127195.1 uncultured Saprospiraceae bacterium | reverse complement strand
TTGTTGTACAATTACATCTGCCTTACTTTTGTTACTCATCATCAACCATACATTAATACCCAACAGCGCAATAATAGCAACTATTGCAATGGCATATATCTGCCTTCTTCTTTCCTTGTCCTTATTTGACTGACTCATTTAAAACGTTTTTTTTAGTTTTTTATAAAAAATAAGAGCAAAAATAATGCAATTTTTATGATTACTAAAACTCTTTTTGTAATTAAAATGATTATATTTGTAATATATATATTCTTAAATTGTCAATTAAGTGATTGATAAAATACATAAAATAATCAAGTATGTTTTTAAATTGCAAAGCAAAATTACTCAACAAACCTTAATTTTTACATTCAAATTAACGCTTAAAGTAAATGTATTTTTATAAAAAAAATAATTTTTTGTATAAAAAAGCATTTTTTCATTATTTAGATTCCCTATATCAAAATAAAAACAAACTAATCAAGCACTTAATAAGTGATAAGAAGAGCAACAAGAAAATAAAAAATAGAAGTTATGATAGATAAAATTGACATTACAAATGTGCTTTTTTTAGATATAGAAACCGTTTCTGGTTATGCAAGTTATGACGAGTTGACGGATGAATTCAAGAAACTTTGGAAACTTAAAACCAAATCTATTCTAAGAAAATACGATGAACCTATCACGGATGAAGAGGCCGCAGAGGCTTTTGAAGAAAAAGCAGGTATTTTTGCCGAATTTGGTAAAATTGTCTGCATTTCGGTTGGTTTCGTTGTTCGAGACGCAACTACTCAAAAACTATCTGTCCGATTAAAATCTTATGCTGACCATGACGAAAAGAAGTTGTTAGAGGAATTTTCGGGCGTTTTGAATAAACACTTTAACGACCCAAAACATCAGCGAGGCGGCAAACATTATCTTTGTGGTCATAACTTGAATGAATTTGACACACCTTATATGTGTAGAAGAATGCTAATCCATCAAATGGAATTGCCTAAAATATTGGATATTGCAGGAAAAAAACCATGGGAATTGCAATCTCAGCTAGATACCTTGGTCATGTGGAAATTTGGAGATTATAAAAACTACACTGCACTCAAATTACTTTGTGCTTGTTTTGGCATTCCTTCGCCTAAAGATGATATTGACGGAAGTGAGGTCGGTCGAGTATATTGGAAAGAAGATGATTTGGAACGAATTGCCGTTTATTGTGAGAAGGACGTTTTGGCAGTTGTCCAATTATTATTAAAATACAAGCGTCAGCCTCTACTAGAAGATGACCAAATTCATTTTGTCGGTAGATAATCGAGTTGTTACGAGTTGCGGGGTACGAGTTGCGGGTTGGCTACCGCTGTTAATTACAAAAACAGCGGTAGCCAACCCGTAACTGGCAACTCGCAACTCGTAATCCAAAAAAATATTTTATATTTTTTTTACTCAGATGACAGTGCAATCAAAATGTTTCTGTATTTTTGCCGAGATTTTCTAAAGACTTAAATGTATTTAGTGATTAATACTTAGCTTTTAGTGGTGAAGAACAAGATGATTTTTTTCATTAAATGACTTTATAGATTGCTTTTGTTAGAAATGAATAAAAAGCCACCAATAGAGTTAGTGATTGTTTTTCAGCACTTATATTTAAAACAACAACAAAAATGGCTAGAAGAAAGGACGAATTGGAAGAACCATTAGTGAATTTAGGGGAAGTAAGTGGACAAGCCCAAGATTTTTATGAACGTAATCAAACTATGATTATTGGAGTAGTGGGTGGCGTTACCTTATTGGTTGTTGCTTTCTTTGCTTACAAAAGTTTCGTCAGCGCGCCTCGTCAAATCGAGTCTGTGTCTCAATTACATAAGGCAGAATTAGTATTTCAACAGGATTCTTTCCAAAAGAGTCTATTAGATCCAGGAGGAGGGTTTCCAGGGTTTATTGATATGGCTGATCAGTATGGTAACACTAAATCAGGAAATTTAGCAAACTACTATGCAGGTATTAGCTTTTTGCGTTTAGGTGATTATGAAAAAGCAATCCGCTACTTGAATCAGTACGATGCTAAAGATGATATGACTAAGGCAATGAAGTACGGTATGTTGGGTGATGCTTTTTCTGAAGCTCAAGAGTTTGACAAAGCAGTAAGCAACTACAAAAAAGCAGCAAGTGCAAGTGGTGATGAGTTAACTGCTCCTTATTTCTTGAAAAAAGCTGGTCTGTTACTTGAAAAACAAGGTAACGCGAAAGCAGCTTTGGCGCAATATGAAAAAATTAAAAGTAAATACTACAATACTGAAGAAGGTAGAAGTATTGAAAAGTATATTGCAAGAGTTCAATAATCTGAAAGGGTTGTTTAATTGAAAGCGGCTATTTCTTGTATGAGAAATAGCCGCTTTTTTTGATTTTAATTATCTATTTTTTGATTAAACTCGTATGTTATAAGACTTTTTTCTTTTTTATCAAAGACGACATTAACAGTTGTTGTACCAACAAAATTTTTCTTTATCTCACGACTAGACTTATTAACATCGTGATTTTCATTAAAAAACTTATAAATATTCGCCCAATAATCCCACCATATGAGAAATTTCACATTCTTCTCACGTTAATTATGTATACTCCTAAAAAAAGAGTATAAAATTTATAGTGGTATATAATTTTCCGAAATTGAATATAAGCAACATTCCTATTATAAAAATTAAGAAAAAACAAATAATAATTGTTATCGATTTTGATAACTTAAATTTTGGTGCTAAATATTTTAAAACTTCGTGTGTAAACAAACACGCATAAGGAATACAAAAGAAAAATAGCCATTCTTCTAAAGGCATTTTAAAAATCTCTATAGATATATGATAATCAGAATTAAAACCCCAAACTCCAAAATGTGTAAATAATGCATCCCAAATTAAAAACGGAATAGCTACTGCTAAAATGCTTATAAATGCAGCTTTGAAATATTGAATAAAATGGAATTTTTTCTCTAAAATACTATACGCCAACGGAATACTTAAGCTTCCTAAGGTTAATATGAGGTATAA
>CAKZLT010000482.1 GCA_937127195.1 uncultured Saprospiraceae bacterium | reverse complement strand
ATCTGAAGAACCTTCAAGTCCATGACACAAAATAACTAACTTTGAATGCCCTTTCTTTTGCCAATCCAAATTGATGAAATCATCATCAGGAGTACCAATTTTTTCTCTTTGGTATTTGATGTTTATTTTTCTAAATAAGGTAGAATACATCGTGTTGAAGTGCCTATATTTGAATAGAAAAGGCGGTTGATAGTTTTTTTCGGTAGTAGATAAAATGGGCATTAGATGATTTTTTATATATTTGAATGAATACAAAAATAAATAAATGAAATCTTACTTAAAGAACTTTGCAAAATATAATATCTGGGCAAATGAATTGCTTATTGGTTTGGTTCAGGAAAATATTGCCACGATAGAAGCGACAACTAAAAGCAGTTTTCCGACAATTAGAGCGACATTAGAACATATTTTATTTGCCGAAACGCTTTGGCTGTCGCGTCTAAAAGGTGAAAAAGTCATTGCAAAACCTGAATATGAGGGAACAAATGAAGCCCTTTTTGAAGCTCTTTTGAAGAGTTCTAAACGATTGAAAGACTTTATAAAGAAAAAAAATAAGGCTTTTCTAGCTAAAGAAAGTAATTATACTAAAATGGATGGAAAAACGCGACAGAATGAAAAAAATGGCGCAATTCTGTTACATGTATTGAATCATTCTACCTATCATCGCGGTCAAATCGTAACGATGCTCCGAACGCTCGGCGCAACCGATATGACTTCGATGGATTATATTACTTATCTGAGAAAGCAAGCCAATTAATAATGATTGAATAATGATTGAAAAACTTCGCGCATTCGTAAAGAAGGAGCATTTATTTGAGGAGCAGCAAACCGTTTTGATTGCGGTGAGCGGAGGAATTGATTCTGTTGTTTTATGTTTTTTAATGAAAAAGGCTGGTTATTCGTTCGGAATGGCGCATTGTAATTTCAAATTGCGTGGTGATGCGTCTGATGGAGATGCTGTTTTTGTGAAAGAGTTAGCCGAAAAACTAAATGTTCCCTATTTTGAAAAGACTTTTTATACCGAAAAAATAGCTAAAAAAGAGAAAAAATCTATTCAAATCATAGCAAGAGAATTGCGTTATGATTGGTTAGAAAATATCCGAATCCAACATCAATATTCCAGAATTGCAACCGCACATCATTTAAATGACAGTATCGAAACGGTACTATATAATATAACGAAAGGTTGTGGTATTCGGGGTTTGCATGGTATTTTGCCGCTGAATGGCTCGATTATTCGTCCGTTGTTGTTTGCTACTAAGGAGGAAATCAAAAATTGGGCAACTCAAAATGAAATTTTTCATCGTAAAGATGCTTCAAATGCAACCGATAAGTATTCGCGTAATCGAGTTCGTCATCATGTTACGCCGATTTTAAAAACAATTAATCCTGCTTTTGAACGAACCTTTGAGGCGAATATTAAGCGATTTCGAGAGCTAGAGAAATTGCAAAATTGGGCGGTTGAGTACTGGCGCGAAGAATTAATGACAAGAGTAGGAGAGGAGATGATTTTGGATGCAACGCGTTTTGATGAATTGCCAACGCAAGCAACTATTTTGTATGAAATCCTATTGCCCTATGGTTTTAATGCTGCTCAAATTGAAAAAATGTTGGCTTTGCCTTCAATGGCATCTGGACAATTATTTTCATCAAACACCTTTGATTTATTAGTTAATCGAGGTCAATGGATTATTCGGAAGCAAGTAGTCGAAGTTGCTGAAATGGTTATTGAAGGTTTTTCCGAGCCATTTTTTATTAATGAAAATACACAACTATACTTTCAGCAACACACAAAAACAAAGGATTTTATTTTTAAAAAAAATAAAAATATAGCCTATTTTGATGCTGAAAAAATCAAATTACCGCTTCGGTTGAGACGCTGGAAAGAAGGTGATGTTTTTGAGCCGTTTGGAATGAATGGGCGACACAAGAAGGTGAGTGATGTTTTTAAAAATGCTAAATTGTCTCTTTTTGAAAAGGAGAAAATTTGGATTTTGGAATCAGAGAACACTATTGTTTGGGTGGTTGGGATGAGAACGGATGAGCGATTTAGGGTAACGGAACAGACGGATAAGATATTAGAAATATTATTATAGATTGGTTTTCTTTTATGAAAAAAATAAGGATTTTGTTTATTTTTAAAAAATATTAAAGAAATCAACAAAAAAGGTATTTTTACAAAAACTGATTTCTAATGATGGGAGTCAAAATTTTATAAAAAGAACGGTTATACGATTGCATGAATGCACTACAAAAAATAGCACACGCCAAAGCAGAAAAAGCTTCAATATTGGATTTGTCAGAAATGGCATTAACGGAATTGCCTAAGTCAATTGGTGATTTGATACACTTGAAACAGCTTAATTTATCCAAAAATAATCTACAAAGATTGCCGTCTGAAATCGGAAAACTCAAAAATTTGGAGCGACTCAATGCTTGGAGTAATAGTTTGCAAGAACTTCCGAGAGAGCTTGGTTCACTCAAAAATCTGAAACAATTAGACTTAGAAGATAATCATTTGATAGAAATTCCGCGAGCTGTTTTTGAATTAACAGCATTGCGTATTTTGGATGTTGAGCATAATACAATTCTCGAAATTCCTGATGAAATACAGAAGCTTTCAGCTTTGCAACAATTGGACATCTCAAGAAATAAATTGCAAAAAGTTAATGCTAGAATTGGTAAATTAACTTATTTGTCTGTTTTGAATTTAAAAGGAAATTTACTGCGAGAATTGCCGCGAGCATTATGTGATATGAGGCGATTGAGGCAGCTTTCGATAGAAGGTAATTTCTTAGAAGAGGCTTTGGTAGAAGCATCTTTTGAAGGTCAAAAGGCAGTTCAACGCTATTTTAGAGAGAAGTATATTTTAGATAAAATCCAAGAAGCTAAAGAAAAAGAACTTATCAAATTAGATTTGTCTAATTTGCAAATAACAGATATTCCAAATGAGGTTTTTAAGCTTAAATCGCTTAAGATATTAGGTCTGGATGGTAATAATATTTGGGATGTTCCGAGTCAGATTAATCAACTCAAAGCGTTAGAAGTCATTGATTTATCTAATAATCAATTGGTCGAAATACCTGAGGTGTTGAACCAAATGAAGCACTTGAAGGTCATTGAGACAATGGGAAATCCATTGACAGGGTCGGGCATTTTGCCTAAAGTAAAAATGCTTCGCGAAGAGATAAAAAATCGTCTTCAAGAGGTTCGACAAAACCATAGTGAAGTACTCGATTTGTCAGATTGTGGTTTGTCGGTGATTCCTGCTCAGGTGATGCAAATGACATTTTTAAAAAAGCTCATTTTAGGTCGAAAATATAAGAAAGATGATGACTTTAGGCATCGTAATTATTTGACGGCTTTGCCTGTTACGATTTCAAAATTGAGCAATTTACAACATTTGGATGTTACTGGAAATGCTTTGACAAACTTGCCTGAAAGTATTGGCGAATTGAAGCAATTACAGTCCATTAATTTGAGTCAAAATCAATTTAGACGTGT
>CAKZLT010000481.1 GCA_937127195.1 uncultured Saprospiraceae bacterium | reverse complement strand
ATAAAAGCGCCTTTAGGTGCGTCACCAAGTATTTTTAATGAGATTAACTATCACTGCAATCTGTTACAATCAGAAAATTTTTAATTACAAAGCCACACGTCAAAGTAAATTAAAGTTTAATCTATCAAAATGACAATAACGTCAAAGGGATTTGTAAAAAATGCCTATTTTGCATAACTTTAGTAAATAGCGATGATTGGTCAAAAGCGTATAGATTGTAGCTTTTCGTTATTTCTAATATAAAAAGTAGAAGTATGTTCAAAGGAATGTTTAAAACGGCTAATAATAAAAGATTTGATTACCTCCCAAGGTCTTATGACCCGATTATGGAGGACTTGAAAGAGCGCGTAGAATCAAGAGAAATAACAGAAATCGACAATAGAGAAGCTCGTAGAATGAGAATTTCTCGCGGAATATCAAGAAACCAAGGACGCAGTAAAATTAGGTCAGAAAGTACATTTCGTGCTAACTCCTTGATTGTTTTACTAATAGTCATCTTGGGAATGATGGCTTATTTGATTTTTGAATATATATAGATAAGAGCATTCGATTTTTAAAAAAAAATTGCTTAATAATTGCATTCATTAAGTAGATAATCATTTAACTTACAAATCGCAAAATGGCAGATATAATACAATTACTCCCCGATTCTATTGCTAACCAAATTGCGGCTGGAGAAGTGATTCAGCGACCAGCTTCGGTAGTCAAAGAATTGATTGAGAATGCAATAGATGCAGGTAGTACAAGTATCAAATTGGTAATAAAAGATGCAGGAAAAACCTTAATTCAAGTCATTGATAACGGTAGCGGAATGTCTGGAACTGATGCCCGAATGTGCTTTGAACGCCACGCTACGTCCAAAATAAAAAAGGCGGCTGACCTGTTTTCTATTCATACAAAAGGCTTCAGGGGTGAAGCTATGGCTTCCATTGCAGCAATTGCACAGGTCGAAATGAAGACTCGATTGGAGATAGAAGACTTGGGTTCTAAAATCGTGATTGAAGGCTCGGAAGTCAAAAAACAAGAACCTTGTCAAGCTCCGAAAGGAACGACGCTGAGTATCAAAAACTTGTTTTTTAATGTGCCAGCACGCCGAAAATTCTTAAAATCAAATCCTGTTGAAATGCGTTACATTATGGACGAATTTCAGCGATTAGCTATTTCACATCCCGATATTTTCTTTTCATTACACCACAATAATATAGAGATGTTTCACTTGCCGCCTGGTTCTTTAAGGCAGCGAATAGTCGGTGTTTTGGGGGCAAATACCAATAAAAAACTGGTTCCAATTAGTGAAGATACGGACATTTTGAAATTAAGCGGCTTTGTTGGAAAGCCCGAATTTGCAAAGAAAACACGAGGCGAGCAACTCTTCTTTGTCAATAATCGTTTTATAAAAAGCTCTTACCTCAATCATGCAGTTATGTTGGCATACGAGGAATTATTACCTAAAGATACTTACCCGTTGTATGTGATTTTTATGGAAATGAATCCCAATCGAATTGATATAAATGTGCATCCGACGAAGCAAGAAATCAAATTTGAGGATGAGCGATTGGTTTATAACTATTTGAAAGTCGCTGTTCGGCACTCTTTGGGGCAACACAGCATTATGCCAACTTTAGACTTTGAGCAATTGCCTGCATTCAATACTCAAAATATTGGTATTCCGTCAGGAGAATCCAGCTTTTCCAATAAGGGTTCTGATTTTTCTAAAAATTTTAAAAACTCTAATGCCCCAAAACCTGCTTCTCTTTTTGGAGGAGACCGTGAGCGTCAGCAAAGTAACGCCGTGAATTGGCAAAAGCTCTACGAAGGTCTGAACGAATTTGAGACAGATACAAACGAAGGACAGCAATCGGTAACGATTCCGAGCAAATGGGAGG
>CAKZLT010000480.1 GCA_937127195.1 uncultured Saprospiraceae bacterium | reverse complement strand
CCGTAGTTGTCTTTCCTACACCGCCTTTTCCTGTAAATAATATTATTCTCATTTATTTTAAAATTAGCTTCTTTCTATCAAATACCTTCACTATTATACTTCCTTTTCAAAAATCAATTCAAAATAACTTGCAATGCCATGTCCTGTGGTTGAAGGCGCAAAGATTTGTTTAAATCTCCAACCATTTTTAGCATAAGTATTAATGATTTCTTGATAATCTCCATCTGGTTTCATTTTAAGCAAACTAGCTTTCATTTCTATTCTTACAAACTCATATTTATACATCTTTTTGATTTTAATTTTGTTTATTTTCTTAATTTTTCGTTACAATCCTTCAATTAAACTTTTTAATTCATCAATATCCTCTATCATTTCAAATGTTGGATAATGCCTTTTTTCTCCTGCTACGAAGTCATAAGTACAAAAATCAACTTTGCTTTTTGGAATAAAATAAACAACACCTAATTTATTTTCTTCCTGAAAAAACACCTTTTGTATTTCCTTTATATCTATTGAATGAATACTTATCTTGCCCCATCTCCATAGTTGAAAAAATACTTTATTTTCGGTTAAAGCATATTTTGTATTTTTTTTCCTTTGGTTTTTTAAATATTCTGGGATAATTAAAATAGAAATTCCTATCAATATTGTTAAAATGACAGCTAACCAATTAGATTGATTATAAAACACCATACTTGCAACTATTGTCATTCCTAATACCAAACCAAAAATACTTGTCGGTCCACTCATCGCATCATAATGACCACCTAACTCCAAAAATGTTATGCTAAACTTAGGTTTAGGTTCACCTTTCCATTTGATGGTTTCATTTTGTAAATACACTTCAAGAGCTTCTCGTTTTTTCTTTCCTGATTTCATAAGCAACCTATTTTCTATTAGTCACCAACCTCAAATTAAATATACTTTTTCGCCACGAATACACGAATATTTTATTCAAAAAGCTAATTTCACTAGACCAAACAACCATTAAAACATTCTCAAAAAAAACACCTCTCTAAACTCTGCCTCTCACCGAACTCTGCGAGAAACAAACGCCACACTAAAAGTAAAAAACCTCTGCGCCTCTTTCCCTCTGCGTGAAACAACAAATCAACGCTCAACCACACCAATCAAAGTAGAAAAATTACCAGTCGGAACAGTTTTACTCAACTCTGGCAAATACATTTTAGAAATCGCACCATCCAATCTGTTGCAACATAATAAGTTTCATTAGCAGCAGAACTGCGGCACTGTTTGTAGAAATTGATGCTTTTTTAGCTTAAAAGTGCCTTTAACTATGTCACTTTTTTTATTATAGTTATCACTCGAAGCCGTTACAATCAGCAAAATAACGATTCAATGCAAAAAACAAATTATTATTTCTACTTTGTTCTTCATTAATGGCTTATTTTTAATTTCTAAATTTAAAAAATAGTCTTGTTTCTTAGCTCCAAACATCATTTTAATCCTAGAACCATCCGTTTTTATCTAATATGTTTTTAACTTTAAAGAAATTATCCGTTTGTTGTAATTGATGACAGAAACAAGTATGAAAAACATTTTCACTAAACATACCTTCGAGCGTATTTATGACTTTTTCACAAAGAGGATTGTCTATCATTCTGTGCTGTGGATAGCTTATATTTTGTCGTTTACGGCAATTCAATCCTACGGGACTAATCAATATTGGTTTTGGTTTTCGAACCAGTTGATATTAGCCGCGTTCTATGCTGCGGGTGTTTATTTTAATATTTTTTATCTAATTCCTAACTATCTTTCTCAAAAAAAATTTGCCACTTATGCGGTACTAATGACCCTTTCATCTTTTGTCATTACCCCTTTGCAACTATTTTTTCTTTGGATGAAAGCAACACCTTATCCTGATTACCAACAGTATATTTATAATAATCAACCGTATCTATTTTTAGCTACATTTATATTTATATTAGTATCAACCTTGATGAAAATCATCTCGGACTGGGCGCGACACCAGCGCGAAAAAAAGGAATTGGAAACACAAACAATGCAATCAGAATTGCGTTTTTTGAAGTCTCAAATTAATCCGCATTTTCTGTTTAATACACTAAACAACCTTTACGCCTTAACGCTCAAAAAATCTGATAAAGCACCAGAAATAGTTGTAAAACTCTCTGAGATGATGCGTTATATGTTATATGAATGCAACGAAAAATGGGTTCCTTTGTATAAGGAAGTTAATTATTTGCGCAATTATATGGATTTAGAACGATTGAGACAAAGTACAAATGTGGCGATTTCGTTTGAAGTAGCAGGTAATGTTTCTAATCAACATTTAGCTCCTTTATTGTTTATTCCTTTTATTGAAAATAGTTTCAAACATGGTATAAGTAATAATTTGGAGGAAGGTTTTGTCACGATTAACTTGAGTATTGACCCCGAAGCGGTTCATTTATATATAGAAAACAGTAAACCAAGTATGCCCGCACAGTTTCATAAACGAAGCGGCGGAATTGGCTTAGTGAATGTTCGTAGAAGGTTGGATTTATTATATCCAGACAAATACGACTTGAGCATAGAAGATACTCCAACAACTTATGGAGTAAATTTGGAAATTAATTTGGTATAAAAGTACAGTCGAATTCATTCGACTTATAATTATAATACAGGAAGTCGAATAAATTCGACTGTACTAACAAAATAAAAATAGAAGCAATGAGAGTAATGATAGTAGATGATGAGCCATTAGCGTTGGACATCTTAGAAACGTTTATCGAAAAAATTCCTAGTTTGACACTAGTTAGACGCTGCCAAAATGCTATTGAAGCTTTTGATGCATTAAAAACAGAGGAAATCGATTTGATGTTTTTAGATATTCAAATGCCACAACTCACAGGAATTGACTTTCTTAAGAGTCTTAAAAATCCGCCTTTGGTCATTTTCACAACAGCATACACCAATTATGCTATCGAAGGATATGAGTTAAACGTCATTGATTATCTACTCAAACCGATTTCTTTAGAGCGATTTATGAAAGCGGTTAATAAGGCTCAAAATCAGTTTGAACTCCAAAAAGGGGAAAGTCAAACAACTCCTAAAAAGGTAGATGGTTCTGATTTTATCTTTGTAAAAGCAGACAAAAAACTCATCAAAATCAAATATGATGAAATCAGCTACATCGAAGGATTGAAAGATTATGTAATTATCCGAACGAATACAGGTCGAGTAATTACGCTTCAAACCATGAAAAGTTTAGAGCAAAAACTACCTGCAAACCTTTTCAAAAGAACGCATCGTTCTTACATTGTTGCATTGGATAAAATCGACGCAATCGTTGGTAATATGGTAGAAATCAATAAAAAACATCTACCGATTGGTAAGAATTATCGCGATACGCTCTTGGAGATTATTAATAAAAATCGCTTGTAGATAATCCAAACATTCTTAAATGTATTCTTTATAAGAATGGTAAAAATGGTCAGTCGAATTAAAATCGTCTGACCATTTTTAGTATTTTCCTTTCTTTTTCAAAAAAACAAACAAAAACAATACATTCTAAAAAGTCATTTTCAAAAAAAAACGTATTTTTGCAGCCGAATTAACGCTTTGTAAAATAACACGAAAGAAATTGATTATGAAAAATATAACTTGGATGATGTTGTTATTGGTTTTAGGCTTAGTAAGTTGTCAGTCTGAAAGTAATGAAAAATCAGTAGAAACACTAAGCAGTGACGAATGGGACGACGTGACCAGAACAATGTATAAAGAGGATGGAACGATTGATTCTTCAAAGTTAGCCATTTTTGAATGGGCAAATATGGAATATGACTTCGGAACTGTCATAGATGGTGAACAAGTAGAGTATAGTTATAAATTCAAAAATGTCGGTGCTGTTCCTTTAATTATCAAACAAGCGACGGGATCTTGCGGCTGTACAGTGCCAGAACGCCCTGAAGAGCCGATTGCACCAGGAGAAGAAGGTGAAATAAAAGTTAAATTCAACTCTACTGGACGTATTGGAAACCCTAGAAAAGAAGTAACTTTGAGAGCCAATACTTTACCATACGAAACAAAATTGATTTTGAAAGGTATCGTAAAAGCTGGAGCTAAAAAGACTCAACCAGAACCAAGGAATTAATAACATACTTTAAATTGCAATTCATTTCCTTGTTCTTTTTATTAAAAATATTATTTACAATCAAAATATAACTTAAATCATGGATTTAATTTTATTACAAAATGCTGGAAACGCTGGCGGTGGTTATGCTAACCTCATTTTTATGGGATTACTATTTGCTGTGGCATATTTTTTCTTAATCAGACCTCAAGCCAAACGTACTAAGGAACAACAAAAGTTTGTGACAGAAATCGAAAAAGGGGATCAAGTAGTAACAACTAGTGGTATCTACGGTCGAGTTATGGAAGTTGAAGGTGATTTTGTTATTATGCAAATTGATAAAAATAAAGGTGTCAATATCAAAATAACAAAAGCAGCAATTTCTAAAGAATTTTCTACCGCGCTAGAAAGTGCTTAGTAAATTAGCTAATCGTCATATTTGTTCATTTTTTGATATTTAAACGGGTTAAATGTCTAAAAGAAACGTCAATTTTAATATACTTCAAATAGTAAAAGACAAATCCGAAAGGGCAATACTAATGGTCTGCATTGGTATTGCCTTTGTGTTTTGGATAGCAACCAAAATGTCTAAAAGCTATGAAACTGATATTGAAATTAGCGTTGAATTTACACCTCCTAGCGAGAATAATATTTTAACAAAAACACCTCCAAATAAACTTGATGTCTCCCTAAAAGCAACTGGCTGGGACTTGATGTTTCAATCCTTGAAGCGCAACGAACCTATATTAAATTACAACTTATCTAATGACACTTTACAAGAATTTCGACTTCAACAATTAACTAGAGACATAAAAAACAAACTAACTCCTGATATTCAAATTAGCACAATTACCCCCGAATATATTCCCCTTAGACTTGATGAACGCGTTCAAAAGCGCATTCCTATTCGTATAAATTCAAGTATTTCGGTGGCTTCACAATATTTACAAACCGCTCCGATTAGCGTTCGTCCAGATACTATTTTGGTCAAAGGGCCTGCTTCTGTTCTTCGCAAAATCAATCAATGGCAAACTGCTCCGCTAGCTTTTGACCAACTCAACACACGACAAACTGACGATATTCCACTTCGTTCTTATCCGAATGGTCAAGTCATTTTTGAACCGCAAGCCGTCACTTACGATATTATCATTGAGCAATTGACCGAGCGCATTATCGAAATACCAATTACTCTTACAGGACAACAGCAAGACAGTATTCATATTTATCCGAACACTGTAAAAGCCCGCTGTACCATGGGATTGAGTAACTACGAACGCCTCTCTTCTAAGCAATTCAAAATTGTGGCTAGCATCGCGGACTTGACCGTAGATAAACTACCTTTAATTATTAAAAACGAACCTCCTTTCACCCAAAACATTACCTATTCTGTTGATTCTGTCAACTACCTAATCATAAAAACGCGATAAAACACCATTGTTGGTACCTTATACAAAGGTGATTATCCTATTTTTAAGCATCTTCCCTTCTTTTTTTGTAAATTCATTACACTACTTTTGAACTATAAATGAGTTAAAAGCAAATGGCTTTAGCCATACCTGCCGCGAGACCTCGGCGGACAACATTCATTCTAAAAGTTATTTTTTTACCATAAGTAGTCAGTCAAGTTAATAAGCGAAAAACCGAATTACTCCCGATTACTTTTGACTTTTGTCCAAGTACTTATTTCCATTTTTACACTATTTTAGAAAAAAAATTATGAAGAAAAAATCTCTCCTGTTTAGTCTTTTTTTTCTATTAATCACTAATATTTCTTTTAGTCAAAAAATTGGCTATCAATTAGAAGGCAAATATCAACGACGAGCAACTATTCCTTTTGAGTTAATTAATAACCTTATTGTTATTCCTCTAAAAATCAATGGTTTTGAACTCAAATTCGTAGTAGATACAGGCGTAAAATATACCATATTAGTAGATAAAGTATATAGTGATATTTTACAAATTCAGTATCAACGACGAATAGAATTAATAGGCGCAGACCGAAATCAAGTCATGACTGCCTTAGTCGCTCCTGATGTAAATATGCGGTTAGGGCGTGTTTTTAATCCTAAAGAAACAATTTTGGTTCTAGAAGAAGATTTTCTAAAATTTGATGAAGTTTTTGGTCAAGATGTTCATGGCATTATTGGTCATGAATTATTCAAAAATTTTATTGTAAAAATTGACTACGACAACAAAAAATTGACTTTATATAAACACGAAAAATTCAGAACTCCTAAAAAAAGTTATAAAGCCTTTGACATCGAACTTAGCTTTGGAAAACCTTATATTATTGCTCCAGTTACTTTTCATAATAACGACACGGTCAATACTAGAGTGCTATTAGATACAGGTGCAAGCTTTAATCTTTTGCTAGATGTTAACTCTAATCCCAAAATTAATTTTCCTCCAAAAACACTTCATGGAGATATGGGAAGAGGTCTAGGCGGCTTGTTAGATGGTTTAGTTGGGCGAGTCCCTCGTTTAAATTTCACACCTTTTTCTTTTGAAAATATCATCACTTTTTATCAAAGTGACACCGTTTTTTCAGAATTAAACGAACTTTCTAATAGAAATGGAATAATTGGCAACGGTATTCTTAAGCGTTTTAAAGTCATTTTTGATTATCGAAATCAAAAATTATATCTAAGCAAAGGAAAAAGCTACAATGCTCCATTTTTATTTGATATGAGCGGAATCATCTTAGAAGAAGGAGACAATGAAGCGACTTCTTTTAAAATAAAAGAAATTCTTCCTAATACGCCTGCCGAACAGGTTGGATTACTTCCCGAAGACGAAATCATCAAAATCAATTATACTCATGGAAAACATTTAACGCGTATTTTTATTAAAAATCTACTCAAATCAAAGAAGAATAAAAAAATAAGGTTGGTCATTTTGAGAAATGGTGAAAAAATAAAAGTAAAGTTTAGGCTAAAGGAATTGATTTAAGTATTTTTGGTTGCGTTCGTAATTCAAGTGTTGAATACTCTTCACACACAAATACCTAATCAATCAATAACACATTCAAAATCAACTTTTCATGAAAAAAAACCAACTACTCTTACTCGGTTTTATTCTTATTATCAGTGCTTGTCGCACCAATGAACAATCAGTAGATTACGACATTCAAAAAACAGCGATTGAAGCAAACTCCATGGTCGTTTCTGCTCATCCTGAAGCAACAAAAGTTGGTGTAGCTATTCTCAAAAAAGGTGGAAATGCTGTTGATGCAGCTATTGCCGTTCAACTAGCTTTAGCCGTTGTTTACCCTAATGCTGGCAACTTAGGCGGTGGCGGTTTTATGATATTCAGGGATAAAAGTGGGCTTGTCAAAACCCTCGATTATCGCGAAAAAGCACCGCTGACAGCTACTCACGATATGTATTTGGACTCACTCGGAGAAGTAACGGACAAGAGTGTAGCAGGTCATTTGGCGGCTGGTGTTCCAGGTACAGTAGCTGGGCTTTTTGCCGCACACCAACACGCAAAATTAGATTTCAAAGAGTTGATACAACCAGCAATAGTTTTGGCAGAGCGTGGCTTCAAACTCACGCAGCAACAAGCCAATGGTTTGAATGAAAAACGTCCTGATTTTGTCAAACACAATACAACTCAGCCTATTTTGGTCAAAGAAAATGACTGGCAAAAAGACGATTTGTTGATTCAAAAAGACTTAGCTGAAACCCTCAAACGTATCCGTGATAATGGTCAAAAAGGCTTTTATGAAGGTCAAACGGCTGACTTAATTATCAAAGAAATGGCTGCTGGCGGTGGTATCATGACGCTGGAGGATTTGAAAAAGTACAAAGCAAAATGGCGTAAACCTGTTTCTTTTGATTATAAAAAATATAAAGTTCATTCGATGGCACCGCCTTCTAGTGGCGGTGTTGCATTAGCTCAATTGCTAGGTAGCATTGAGCCTTATCCAATTGCCGATTGGGGATTTCAATCTCCCAAAACAGTACATTTGATGGTCGAGGCAGAACGCAGAACTTATGCCGACCGAGCGAAACACTTGGGCGATGCAGATTTTTATGATGTTCCAACGGCATCTATCACTCAAAAGGAATATATCAAAGCGCGAATGTCTGATTTTGACGAAAGTCAAGCCACCAAAAGCAATGATATTGAAGGCGGTGAAGTGCCTACCGAGAGCGAAGAAACAACGCATTTGTCGATTGTTGATGCTAATGGAAATGCCGTTTCGATTACAACGACGCTCAACTCTAGCTTTGGTTCTAAGGTTGTTGTTAGTGGTGCAGGTTTTCTGTTAAATAACGAAATGGATGACTTTAGTGCCAAGCCTGGTGTCCCAAATATTTATGGTTTGATTGGTGCAGAAGCGAATGCAGTTGCGCCCGAAAAGCGAATGCTCAGCTCAATGACTCCAACAATTATCGAACGAGAAGGGAAGTTATTCATGGTAGTTGGTACGCCTGGCGGTTCGACCATTATTACTTCTGTTTTTCAGACTTTCGTGAATGTTGCAGAGTTTGGGATGACGATGAGTGAAGCGGTTCAAGCTAAGCGTTTTCATCATCAATGGCTTCCAGAAAAGGTTTTTTATGAAAAAAATGCCCTTTCTAGTAGCCTTGATTCTCTTCAAAAAATGGGACACACGCTTGAAGAACGTGATGCAATTGGGCGTGTAGATGCTATTTTGGTGCTTGAAAATGGTCAACTCGAAGGTGCAGCCGATACTAGAGGTGATGACCATGCAGCAGGGTTTTAATTTAAAAAATTTGAACCGCAGAACAGACGAACCGCAGAACAGATGAATGTAGAAGTAGCTACCGCTGTTTTTTGATACATTGCCATATATCCATAGGGTAAATGCTAGTTTCAGAGTTAAGCGCAGCGTCTCTGAAACTAGCGGTTGTTTTTTTGGATATATTAAAAACATTGATTCTTTATGATTTTATGTGATTTACCCAATCTTTAGGTTTTCTAAATTGCTTTAGGCTTCTAGTTTCTAGGTTTCTGCTACCGCTGTTTTCGTAACAGCGGTAGCAGAAACTAGTAGCGAGCAACCAGAATCTCAACTAGAATAAATTAAATACGATTTATAGATAACCACGTAAAATTATAAAGAACCAAAACATTTAACCAAACAATGAAAAAAATAATTCTTCAATCTCTTATACCAGAAGATGCGACGCAACTATTTGAGTTGGTTCATCGAGATAGAAAACATTTGGTAACTTACTTCCCTATTTCGACTTCTGCCATGAAAAGCCTAGCGACCACAGAGCAATATATTCAAAGCCTTAATCGAAAAACAGAAACTAAAATAGGTTATACTTTTGGTATTAAAACTCAAGAATCAGGTGATTTGATTGGTTTACTTTTTATAAAAAATATAGACTGGAGCGTTCCAAAAGCCGAAATTGCTTACTTTATAGACGCTCAGGTAAGCGGTAAAGGTATTATGACAAATGCCGTTCATTTGTTATTAAAATATAGTTTTGAGCAACTAAAAATGGAACGAATTTATGCGCGAATCGCACCCGAAAATATCGGAAGTCAACGCGTTGCTATCAATAATGGACTCCGATTAGAAGGTACAATGCGCAATGATTTTAGAACTAAATCGGGCGAATTATTAGATGTGCATTGCTTTGGAATTTTGAAGAAAGAGTTTGAAGAACGAAAAAAGTAGTTTAATTTTTCAAAAAATAAAATAAATGAAAACGTATATTATAATCCCCTTAGTTGTTCTTTTATTAGCGGTTGGTTTATATCTTTCTGACCGATACGAACACCAAACAAATAGTTATGAAATCAATATGTATCGCTGTAAGAATGCTTCTTTTGTGCTGTTAAATGATAAAATAACGAACTTTTCTGTTGGAATAGCGGAGCAATCTTTCAAAGCAATGCCTCAACCATTTTTAGCAAAAGAAGGAAAGAAACTCATTATTAGAAACACGGATTTGGATACTCTATTTGAAAATGCCTTTGTTGATTTCCCTTGTATTGAGCGTGTTTTTTTTAGAAAAAATAAATTCAAAACTATTCCAAAAGCATTAAAACAGTTACCAAACTTAACCGATATTACGCTAACAGAAAACCAAATTACAACACTGAATACAACCGTTTTTGAAGAATTATACGCACTCAAAAACCTATATTTCTCTCGTAATCCTATCTCAAAATTAAGTTTTCCAACCACCGAATCAGAGTTAAATACCTTTGAATGCCAGTTTTGTGAATTAACCGAAATCGATTTTATTCCTTTTGTAAGTCTCCGAAACTTAGATTTATCCAATAATGAATTAACTGATTTTCCTATTGAGGTTTTTAATTTGATTGGTTTGAAAGAGCTTCGGTTGAATAATAATAAAATTAATAACTTCAATTTTACAGCAGAAGAAAATCAGCGATTTTCATATCGCGGTTTAAACTCTATTGATTTATCGGATAATCAATTAATTCAATTTCCTACGGTACTAGGCAATCTCAGAAATCTAAAACACCTTAATTTATACAAAAATAATATTACTGGAAAATTGGTCACAGAAGGCTTTATTTCCCTTGAAGCACTTGAACTGCCTAATCATTTTATCTCCGAAGTACTGATACGAAATGTCGCTCGTAATAACTATGGAGAAGAATCTACGCTTGATTATTTCCTCCCTTCTATGACAGAACTCAATCTCAAAAATAACCAAATCTATTCACACTATTAATTTGCGCGATAATCAATTAACGACTTTTCCGAAAGCATTAAACCAATTTAAGCAATTACAAAATATATATTTGTCGAATAATTCTATTCAGTCTGTCTATATTTCAGAGAAATTTAATTCCCCAGTCCTTCACTTAGATCTTTCTATTAATCAAATCAAAAAGATAACAACTAACGTGAATATGTCTAATAATTTTGAAAAAATTAACCTCTCGTACAATCAATTGACCACTATTCCTAGTCAATTTATAACTTTTTCTAGTATTAAAAAGTTGGACTTGTCTCATAATAAAATCAAAACGCTCAATCTTGAAAAATGGAATGGCTATGGGTATAATGAAATTGAAGAACTAGATTTATCAAATAACCCAATCAAAGAATGGAATAGTGACCTCACCTACTTCAAAAATCTAAGAATACTTAATCTAAGTAATACCAAAATTAGTGAGATTTCAGTGGAGGATTTAAAAAAGATGCCTATCCTCGAAATATTAATTTTAAAAAACACTAAAATTTCTGAACGCGATATCGAATTATATAAAACGTTGATACCTACTATGGTTTTTAAATAAAAAAACATGAGAACATCCATTATAATTTCGTTTGTATTTTTAATATTATTTGCTGTTTTGTATTTTTCTGACCGCTATGACCGTGAAGTTAATAGTGACGAAATCAAAATGTATCAGTGTGAATTGACTACTACTTTGCCCTTTTGGGAAGCTATTTTAAAAAGTAACACGCTAGAGTCGAAGGGGAATTATGAACTGCTTTTTATCAAAAATAAAAATGGACTCACAATAAATAATACCAACATTCGACAAATTCCTAATGATGCTTTCAAGGATTTTCCTTGTTTAAAAAGTCTTAATTTGAATCATAATCAACTAGAAATTATTCCGCTTGCTCTTACTGATTTGCCTAATTTGAAAAGCGTTAGCTTACAGAAAAATCAGCTCACAGCGATTAATAAAATGGCTTTTAAGGAGTTGGATTATCTTGAAAATCTAAATTTTTCACATAATCCTATCAAAAAATTAGTTATTCCGAATATACCAAACTATAACTTTGAGAGTTTCAAATGTAATTATTGCCAATTAGATGCTGTTGATACAATTGATCCTATTCATTCCATGTTTATTAAATCACTTGAATTAAATCACAATAATTTTTCGAGTTTTCCAATGAATATACTAAGTATAACTAGACTAAAAACGCTAGATTTATCTCGTAATAAAATTGCATCATTCACTTTTCTTCCTAAGAAAAAAATCTATAAGTTTAACTATCCAAACTTGCATCATCTCAATTTATCTGATAACAAATTAACTCAATTCCCTAGCGGTGTATATGATTTCCCTAATCTCCAAACGCTATATTTGAATGGAAATAAACTATCAGGTGAACTCAAAGTCAAGGGATTATTATACTTGAAGCAACTTGAAATTACTGGACAAAATTTGACAAGTGTCGTTATTGATAGCGTTATGCATAATGATTTTGGGGAAGAAATACCTGTTCGTGAGTTTTTACCTTCTATGAACTCTATTGATTTGCAGAATAATAAAATTGAGGCATTCACCACACTCACAGGTGATAATCATTCTATTCGCTCGGTTAATCTGAGTAGAAATCGCTTACGTCAACTTCCTAATTCTATTTATAGATTCAAAAATTTAGAAGAATTAAATTTATCTTTTAATCAACTTGAAGAAGTTATTATTGATGACTCTTTTAATGTAGAATTAACGGTTTTTGATTTATCTAATAATCAGATTAAAGCAATTAATACCCCTCTTTTTACTAGCAAATTCAAATATTTTGAATTAGTTAATTTATCCTATAATCGCTTAACCCAAATTCCATATCAATTCTTATTTAGTTCTCAAATCGAAACATTAGATTTATCCAATAATAATATTAAAAATATGATGATTATAAAGCAACCAGCCAACAATGAATGGAACGATATAAAAACACTCAATCTATCCAATAATCCAATTACCAGTTGGGATAATAGCATCAGCCAATTACCTTATTTGCGTAAACTTGATTTAAGTAATACTTTCATTAAATTTATTCCATTTGAATTTTTAAAAGATATGCCTCAATTAAAAGTTCTAGTTTTAAAAAACACTAAAATCCCAAAAAATCAACTTGAAATTTTAGAAGAAAACCTAAAAGAATATAGTATAGAAGTTCTTTATTAATCACTTTTCCTAAAAAAATGGACAATCAACAACGAATCATTCATTGTTAATTGTCCATTTTCAATTATCCATTAAAAAATTATTTATCATATCGAATTTCGGCATAAATACCTGCCCCAACTCTTATCGGTGCTTCTTCCCATCCACCTTGACTAATCATTCGGGCAAAGCCTTTGCTTTTGAAAAAACTAGCACTAAAATTAATATCGCCTTCTCCCAAATCTTTAATTAACTCCAAACTCACCACAAAATCATCCTTAACCCAAACATTCAAATCACTTAAATCAATCATAAGTGTTTCCTCTGTTTCGGCTTTAGTAAAATTAAGATAAACAGGTTTAGGTAAAAGATTCTTACCTGGAGTTTTAGCTTTTTTATCATATTCATAAATATTCAAACGATAAAAAATGCTATCATAAGTACATCCCGTAATATTGATAAACACTTTTTCGACGGTTGTTGGTCGCTTCTTTATTTTCAACAACACAGCCATTTCATGTCCCATATTATTATTAGTAAAAGAAACACTTATATTTTCATTTCGTTTTTTGTTCCCAACCAGTTTTGTTTTATTGCCTTTAGGTATAACCGTTATTTCATCCAAATTATAACTCTTCGGAGTAAGACCAATAACCTTGCTCTTACTTAGAGCCTTACGAAATTCAGCCACTTTAAACGTTCGATTTTCATAACCAATCATCGAAATCATAACCGTATCAGTATCTTTGACCCTTTCTGAAAGGCTCAAGTTAAACACACCTTGAGCATCTGTAACTGTTCCAACTGTTTTATTCAAAACTCCAATATTAGCATAAGCTATTTCAGATTTACGCTTGCTATCGATGAGTTTACCTGCCACTTCAACATTTTGACCAAAAAGAAATACTGGAAAAAATGCTAATAAAATAATTCTTACCATAATAGTTTTTTCAATATTACGAATCAAACTCTGTAAATGTTATTTTTAAAATTTAGTTTTTTTTTAAAAAAATGTATAAATCAATACTAGACTTCATTCTAAAATAGATTTTGAGTTTGTAACTTATTGATTATCAAATATTTTTTCATTAAAAAGTCCGTTTCAGAGGAATTTGGGCTCTTTCATTTATTCTTCAAAATATTCATAAGACAGCCTAAAAAATAAGCTTATATACTTTATTACCACACAAAATAGTAAAGGACCATCTAATTTACTATTATTTAATTACTCTTTTTAGGCAGATTAAAAAGTAAATACTATATTTGAAAAGATACTATTATACTAATTATAGTAGCTTTTTTAAATATAAAATACCTTAATGAGAATGAGAAATTTTACTCTAATCGTTTTTGCTGTAACATTTTTTGTTACAGGTGCTTTTTCACAAAACTTTGTAAACACAACTGCTGAAAACAGAAATGTTATACTAGAAGAGTTCACTGGAATTTACTGTACATATTGCCCTGATGGACACAAAAGAGCTGCCGAATTAGCAGCAAACAATCCAGGCGATGTATTTTTAATCAATGTTCATACAGGAGGCTATGCTGCTCCAACAGGGAACGATCCTGATTTCAGAACGCCATTTGGTGCATCTTTAGCATCACAATCTGGTCTTACAGGCTATCCTTCAGGAACAGTCAATCGCCGAGTTTTTCCAGGTAATACAGGAACTGCAACAAGCCGAGGTGACTGGGCAACTAATGCAGCTAGTGTCATAAATGAAACTTCTTCTGTTAATGTAGCTGCACAAGCTACTATTGATTATCAATCAAGAGAACTAAAAGTTGTTGTAGAAACATATTATACTTCTAATGCTGCTGCCTCTTCTCACAAATTGAATGTTGCCTTGACTCAAGACAATATTGAAGGACCTCAAACAGGAGGAGCTAATTTCTATCCTGCGCAAATACTACCTAATGGTAATTACAACCATAAACACATGTTGCGTCATTTGCTTACTGGTCAGTGGGGTGCTAGTATCAACACAACAACTATGGGGCATTTTCAAGCTGATACTTTTACTTATACATTACCAGCAGACATTAACAATATTCCTTTAGAAATTGCTAATTTGAATGTTGTTGTATTTGTATCTGAAGGTCAACAAAACATCTTATCAGGTAATGCTGCATCTATGAGTATCGTCCTTCCTGCTGGTGCTACACAAGGAGATTTAGCAGTAGCTAATGATGCAACTGCTCCTGCTGGTTACTGTAATCCTAGTTATACTCCAAAAGTTACAGTAAGTAACCCTGGAACAATGGCTATTGATACTTTTGAAGTGAAGTATTCAGTTAATGGAGGTACGCCAGTAACTCAACTAATAACTACACCTCTTGCTGTTGGTCAATCGACTACTATTACATTTCCAGCTATTACACTTACTACAGAAAGTACCATTTCTTATGAAGTAGAAATCGAAGATGTAAATACTAATTTATTTGAATTCATAAGTGCTAACAATAAAGCTTCTGATGGAAGTTATATTGTATTGAATGCTAACGTTGACAACGGAACTTCTATGTTAGAAGGTTTTCAGAATGGCTCAATAGGAGATGAATCTTTTGCTGGTTCTGTTGCTTCTAACCCAGATGGTATCCGTTCGTATTTAGTGAATAGTGGTGTTTCTAATACTGTTACATGGAATTTAGGCGCACATGGTAATTCAGATGGTTGTTACCGTTGGGATTTCCCATTAATTGATGCAGGACTTAGTTCTATGTTGATTTTTGAAGAAGTAGATTTCAGTAATGCAGCAAATGCAAGCCTTACTTTTTCACATGCACACGCACAACAAAGCAACGAAAATGACGAATTAGAAGTATTAGTTTCAACTGATTGTGGTATTACTTGGACTTCTGTATTCTCAAAAGTAGGCTCTAATCTTTCTACTGTAAATCCTGTTTCTGGTAGTCGTTTTTACCCTAAAGTAAATGAATGGACTGACAATTCAGTTGATTTGACTGCTTATGCTGGTCAAAGTGATATAGTTGTTGCTTTCAAAGGAATTTCGGATGCTGGTAACGCACTTTACGTAGATGATATTAATATCTCTTCTATCTTTGTAGGAACTGAGAATGTAATTGCATTGGAAAATGTAAAAGTATTCCCTAATCCAACTACAACGGCTAAAGGCTTAAATGTAGAAATTACTGTAACTGATACAGAAAATATGGATATTACTGTTATTAATAGCTTAGGACAAGTTGTTGAAGTATTGAATACAACAGCTTTAAACGCTGGTCAACACAACTTTGCTGTTAATACTAATAACCTTGCACCAGGTATGTATTACGTAAGTTTTGCAAGTAACGGACAAGTTACAACAGAACGTTTTGTTATTGTAGAATAATATTTGAGGTCATCTTAATTATTTTTCTTAAAAAGAACCACATCCTAATAATTAGGGTGTGGTTCTTTTTTTCATTCTACTAAAAATAACGCTTCTACATCTTAGTAGTCAGTCAAGGTAATGACTCGACAAATGACGAAGTTATTTTTTCTCCATTACTAAAGCGTTTATAAAAATGGTTTGGTCGATAAAAAAGCCATCTTCATAAAAAGCCTACTTTTTCTGTATTTGAAAAGCCTACCTTTGAACAACTTGACTTTAAAAGTCTTTTATATAGAGTCATTTGTACAAAAATAAATTCAATAATGATAAGATTTTTAATACCGCTAATCGTTTTAGTAATAGTAGATATTTATACCTTTCAACTATTCAAAACAATAGCGAAAGACAGCGCACCATGGATACAAAAAGCTATTAATGTTACCTTTTGGGCAATACCAGCAGCTATTTTAATCATCACTATTCTGGCAGCAACTCAAACCAAACTACCATTTAGCAAAGCCGTCATTACTTATGGTCGAGCATTCTTTTTTATTGCTTATCTCTCCAAATTTGTCATAGCAGCAATGCTATTATTAACAGATTTAGCCATTTATTCTACCAAAATATTCCAATATTTCGGTGGCGACAAAACCGCATTAGTTAATTACACACGCTCCAAATTCATCAAAAACGCAGCTCTAATTTTGGGTGCATTACCATTTACGACCCTTATTTATGGTATGATTAGAAATGCTTATCGCTATACCATTGAGCGCGTCACCATCTCGCTAGATGACTTACCCGAAGCTCTAGAAGGACTCAAAATTGTACAAATTTCGGATATACATTCAGGTAGTTTTGCTTTCAAAGAACCTATCAAACGAGGTGTCGAACTCATTAATAAAGAAGCCGCTGATTTGGTCTTTTTCACGGGTGATTTGGTCAATGACAAAGCAAAAGAAATGGACGGTTTAATGGATATTTTTGATAAAATAGAGTCCAAATTAGGCATTTTTTCAATCTTCGGAAACCATGATTATGGTGATTATGCACCTTGGAAAAACAATGATGAAAAAGTCCAAAATCTAGAAACACTCAAAGGCGTTCATAAAAAACTAGGTTGGGATTTATTGCTGAATGAAAATAGAATACTTGACATCAATGGCGCACAAGTTGGTATTATTGGTGTTGAAAATTGGTCAGCAGCCAAGCGTTTTCGTACCGCAGGAGATTTGAAAAAGGCTTACGAAGGTGTTGAAAATACACAACTCAAATTGCTTTTGTCTCATGACCCTTCTCACTGGGACGCACAAGTCAATAAAGAGTATAAAGATATAGATATTACTTTTTCTGGGCATACGCACGGAATGCAATTTGGTATAAAAATCCCTGGATTTATTAATTGGAGTCCAATCAAATACGTTTATAAACAATGGGCTGGTTTATACCAAAAAGGTCAACAATTCATTTATGTCAATCGTGGTTTTGGCTTTTTGGGTTACCCTGGACGTATTGGAATGTTGCCAGAAATTACGGTAATTGAATTGAAAAGAAAGGTGTAATTTTTTCGTTCTGTCCTATTTTAAGTGACTAGTTATCTAACCCCGAATGGGGTTAAATTTGAGTAGCCACGGGTTGCAACC
>CAKZLT010000479.1 GCA_937127195.1 uncultured Saprospiraceae bacterium | reverse complement strand
CGACGCGCATTTTTTGTATCCTTCATTTTATTTACGATTGTACAAGTGAGCATCCAAACTGGAGTGGACTGCGACAATTTCATCCTTTTAAATTTTAAAGACGATTTTGTACAAGTGAGCATCCAAACTGGAGTGGACTGCGACAGTATTGCAAATCCAGAGTGTCCTGGTGGTTTGGTACAAGTGAGCATCCAAACTGGAGTGGACTGCGACAGAGCCTACTGCTTCAACACCTTTTGTGTCACGGTGTACAAGTGAGCATCCAAACTGGAGTGGACTGCGACAAAAAACAAAAGCGATTTAATCGAAAGGTTTAATCGCTTTTTTGATTCGGAATGGTTTTCTTTTTTATAAAAAAATAAGCTACAAAAAGCGAAGTGTCCCGTCATTGTCATAAAAGCTCCATACGCAAAATCTCTGAAATTCCACTTTCACAACTTGACCTTTCCCGTTGAGTCATACGAGTTGGAATTGTGTGACTTTAGTTGGTAATTTGCATACTATAATAAGAACAGAGAATAGAGACCGCCTGCCAAAGCAGGCTAAGAGAACAGAGAACTTTTAATAGTGTCCCTTTATATTGGTTCTTATTTTAGTATTAAAAAGAATTAACAAAAAGAAAAATATCAGAGAAATGAAACAACAACTTTTACATTCAAAAAAAACTTCCGTTGCTTCAGCTAAGCAACACATTAACCACACTTCGTACCTAGAACGAAAAGCTAATCAGTTGTCACTTATTATATAAGTGCTTCTGGAAAGTTGAGTAGTTTTATAGGTTATTTTTAGAATGATATAAATGCAAATTGATTATATAATTATTTTGTATTATAAAAATTAATATTTATCATTCCTTCCTAAGACTATCAATACAAATCAATCTATTATTTTTAATGATGAGAGGAAAATAGTGTTTTAATACATTATTTTTATCCTATTATTAATTCATTAAAACCAATTTATTAACGGAACAAGTTTACAACTTTCTAAAAAAATAAGTATATGAACACCAAAGCAAGGAAATTTCTACTACTGCTGCTCATCGGCTTCTTGTCTATGCCGATGCTACAAGCGCAACAAACAAAGACATATTACGATTATAATAAAGATTGGACATTCGGAATTCATGGCGGATTCTCTTGGCAGAATGGCGACCTAAACTATGACCGCTTCGGTGGCGGATTAGGTCTGACGCTAGGAAAACGCGTTTACGGAAATCCAGGTTCAGCATTTGCTTGGGATTGGAGAGCGCGATTATTATACTCTAATTCATTTGGTCAGGGTTTTGAAAAATACACCGATTTAGACGCTAATGAATTATTGAGTGGTATATCAGATGCACAAGATAATAATTATTCGAGTTTGGGGTATGCGTACACGAATTACCGTACGGATATGGTTGATTTGGATTTTGAAGGTGTTTTGACACTGAATCGTTTGAGAGAAAGAACGGGTGTAGTGGTTCAGTTATTTGGTGGATTAGGATTAAACTTCTATGAAACGACAACCGACCAACTGAATAATGACGGTTTAATTTATGATTATGGTTCAATTGATTCTACTTTGTCAGCAAGTGACAAAAGAGGTAATTTATATGATTTGAGAAATGAAGTTTTTCGTGATGGAAATTACGAAACTTCTCAAGGAACACGATTGTCGTTTATGCCAACATGGGGATTTGGGCTTGGTTATCAGCCTGTTGATTGGTTTTCATTTGGAGTAGAACACCGTTTTGGTTATCCTGTTGGGGATGATAAATTGAATGGAGTAGAAGGTGATAATTTGGATAGAAATTGGGTGAGAGATATTCACAATTTATCTTATTTGTATGCGCGTTTTCACTTTGGAGTAGAGAGCGATTGTTTGCCTCCTAGTATTAGTGTAACGTCTCCGACGGCTAATCCTTATAGCACACAAGCACCGAGCGTTACGATTGATGCCGAAATTAGAGAAGTATCAGGAAGAAATGATTTGGAAGTAACCGTGAATAATTTACCGAATTATAGTTACTCATATAGTCCGTCTTCAGATAGATTTTCTATGCCTGTATTATTACAAAAAGGTGAGATTGTTATTCGTATAGTCGCTAACAATAGTTGTGAAGAGGAAGATGTTGCGGTTATTCGAGTAATTTACAACCCGAATGTAGTAGCAGGAACGCCACCGACTGTAACATTTACAAGTCCATCAACGAACCAATATTCAACGTATGAAAGTTCGTATAATTTGGCTGCTAGTGTTAAAAAAGTAGCTACTAAGAATGATTTGACGTTTACTTTTAATGGAAAAACGACCAGTAATTTTTCTTATCGTAATAATGTAGTTAAATCAAATCTTGATTTGAGAGTAGGAACAAATACTGTTCAAATCAAAGGTGTGAACAACTACGGTGAGGATGTACAAACGATTACGATTATTAGAAAAGAACGCGCGCCAGAAGTATTAGCTCCTAGAGTTACAATTACGGATCCGTCTAATAATCCTTTCAGAACTAGAAGCAATTCTAAGAGAGTTGTTGCTAAAATAGAACATGTAGATAGTAAATCAAATGTTCAATTTACGGTAAATGGTCGTAACAGAGATTTTAGTTACAATACTAGAACAGGACAATTGACTAGTACTATTCAACTAGAAAGAGGTACTAACACCGTAGTTGTAACAGGTTCAAATAGCGCAGGAACTGACCAAGATGACGTAAGAATTATTTTTGAAGAAGAAGTAATTACGCCTCCAACGGTTAATCCTCCAAAGGTGACAGTAACGCGTCCACGTTCTAATACAGCGACGGTTACGAATAACAGATATGAGATTGTAGCTACTATCAGAAATGTAAATAGCAAAAATCAAGTAGGCTTTAAAATGAATGGTCGCAATATTAGTGCGTTTTCATACAATTCTAGGACAGATAAATTTACAGCAAACGTTACTTTGGAAGAAGGAGCAAACGTTTTTGAGATTACAGGTTCAAATAGTGCTGGTAGAGATGCTGATGGTGGTAATATTATTTATAAGAAAAATACACCTCCTGCGGTACAGCCTCCTACTGTTCAAATTACAACACCAAATAACGGTGCAGTTGTAACGACAAACAGACAAGTAGTCAAGGCAACTGTTAGAAATGTAACGAACAAGAGTCAAATTACTTTTAAAGTAAATGGTCAAACGAGTAATATATTTTCTTATAATGCGACTTCGGATAGATTTGAGTCAACAATTAATTTGGTAGAAGGACAAAATACTATTGAGGTTTCGGCAGCTAACACAGCGGGTAGAGACCAAGATAATGTCAATGTGATTTTTAGAAATCCACAATTTCCTCCAGTAATTACGGTTACACGCCCAGCAACGAACCCAGCAACAGTAACGCAGAGTTCAGCGATGGTACAAGCAGGGATTACGAATATTACAATGAAAAGCCAGTTGACATTTAAGGTGAATGGTAGAAATGCTAACTTTACATGGAATCCAGCACAGAAGGTTTTATCTTCTAATGTGGCATTGAATGAAGGAGCAAATCGTTTTGAAATCACGGCAACGAATGGTGCTGGTAATGACCAAAAAACTGGTGTGATTGTTTACAAAAAACCAGTTCAGGTTCAACGCCCAACGGTTAATATTACGGTTCCTAGTCAAAATCCTTTTACTACAACGAAAAGCAGTGAAGCGATTACGGCAACGATTAGAAATGTAGCAAGTGCAACAGGTGTATCATTTGTTTTGAATGGTCGCACTAGTACCAACTTTACTTATAATCCGAGTACGGGGCAGTTCAACGCAACGGTTTCTTTGAAGGAAGGAAGTAATAATTTTAAAATTACAGGAACAAATACAGCAGGAAGTGCGAATGATAGCGGAGTAATCATTTACAGAAAACCAGTAACGGTATCGCCGCCACAGGTTGCTATTAGTAGCCCGAATAACAATACAGTTGTTCAGAATGATAAGAAAATTATTGTAGCTACGGTTAAAAATGTGACAAGTGCATCAGATGTTACTTTCATTGTAAACGGTAGTACAAGCACTGATTTTACTTTCAATGTGAACTCTAAGCAATTCAGAGGAAATGCTACTTTGAAAAAAGGAGCGAACAGAATAGAAGTAAAAGGACGTAATACAGCAGGTCAAGACGCAGATAATGTAAGTATTACTTACAAGCCAATTGTCAAATGTGATAAACCAACTATCTCAATGATAGCACCGACGGCTAATCCTTTTGTGGCTTTAGACATTTTTGCAATACGAGCATCAGTTAATTTAATTAGTGGCTCGCAGGATATTAAAGTTACTGCAAATGGAATTACTGTTCCGTCTTCTAAATGGTCTTATACCAATTCTACAAAATTGTTGGATATAGATTATACAAATTGGAAGCCTGGAAAGAATATCTTGGTTATAAGTGCAACGAATAGTTGTGGAACGACTACTAAAACGGTTAATATCGTCTTTAATAAAGTTTCGCCTCCTGCTATTAATTTTACAAAACCTATCGGAAACGGAGGTTCTACGAAAGTAACAGTAAACAGAGCAACGATTTCTGCAAATATTACGAATGCCAGTAAGTCAGATATTTCATTGATTGTTAATGGTATTAGTACTCGATTTAACTTTAGCCGTTCTACATTGGTAGCAACTGCTGTTTTGAAAGAAGGAAAAAACATTATTCAAATTACAGCAACAAACGCAGCGGCTAAAAAAGTTGAGTCTGTTACCGTTAATTATGATAAACCTACTTTTCCACCAAAAGTAACGTTTACGAGTCCAAGTGGAAATACAACAGTCAAAAGCAATAGAACTAATATAAAAGCTATTGTGAAAAATATTGATGATAAGTCTGCTGTGATTATTATGGTAAACGGTAAGCGCATCAATAGCTTTAGTTTTCTTCAAAAGTCGGGTGCGGTTAGCTTTAACGCAAATTTGAAAGAAGGTGATAACAATATTCAAATTGCAGTTCGTAATAAAGTCGGCGCAGATGTAAAGTCAATTACGGTTAAGTACCAAAAGAAGACAATTGTACCAAGTAATAGAGGAACTCGAAATAGCAAGGAAGGCAAGTCTATTAAGAAGAGTACAAAGTCATCAGGAAAGGCTCAAACACCTAAAAAGCCAAAGGTGAAAAAGCCAAGTACTAAGAAACCTGTTAATAAGACAAAAGTCAAAACGACTAAGAAACCAAAGGTAAAGAAGCCTAGTACGAAGAAGCCAAAGGTGAAAAAGCCTAGCACAAAAAAGCCTAGCACTAGGAAGTCGAAGGTAAAGAAGCCTAGTACTTCTAATAAGAAAGAAAAGGATCAGTAATGATTGTTTGCTTTTAGAACAAGGTTTTTAATAAAAAAAGGTATTGAATGACAGAAATGTTGTTCAATACCTTTTTATTTTAAGAGGCGATTCGTTCAATGGTATCGAAGTTGAATGAGAATTTACTCTATTTCAAAAGCAATAGTTACTTTCGTTCCATTGGCTTGACCATTTTCATCTTCCAAATCCTTGATAGAGAACTGAATAGTTTCGTTATTGAAGTTGCTAAAAACGGCTTGACGTTGCGAAATAATCTCTAAACCTCTAGATTTGTGTCGTTTGTTTTTAGTTGTAGCTATTTTTTTTGCTTTAGCCCTTCCGATGCCGTTATCCGTTATTTCGCAAACGAGTTGTTCGTTTTTTTCTTTAAAAGAAAGTCGTAAAAAGCCTTTTTCTTTTTTGTTAAATAAACCGTGTCGAATGGCATTTTCAACGAAAGGCTGAATGAACATAGAAGGAATTTCTATATCCTCATCTAGTGTTTCATCTACTTCAAAGGTATAGTCAAAATGCTCTTCATAGCAGAGTTTTTCTAAAGAAATATATAACTTCAATAGTCGAATTTCTTCGGCAAGTGTGATATATTTGGACTTAGAAGATTCTAGGAATAAGCGCATCAATTTAGAAAACTTAGATAAATATTTATTGGCTTCATTAGCATCATTTCTAACCACAAAATCTTGAATTGCATTCAAGGCATTGAATATAAAATGAGGATTCATTTGTGCTTGAAGTGCATTGAGTTCTAGTTCTGCGAGTTGTTGATGAAATGCCGTTTTTTGTTGTTCTTGTTTTTTAAAAAAAATAATAACAGCAACAGAGAAAATAACTAAAGTCGAAAAAAGTAGGAATAAAAACCAATTGGCTCGCCAAAAAGGTGGCGCAATCCTGAAAGAAAATGTTTCAATATTACTCCATTCGCTATTGATTTTTTTGGCTCTTAATTGAAATTCATATTCTCCTTCTCGCAAGTCTGTCAAAGTCAAAGAACGGTCTTGAGTAGGTTTCCAAGGTTTATTTTTATTCAAACGATATTCAAAAACAATTTCGTTCGTATTAGAAAAAGTAATCGCATCAAAGTCAATTTTTATATAATTATCAAAAGGGATAATAGGCAAATTCGGCAACTCAATAGGCTTATCATTCGACCAAAAATTTTGAATGTCAACTCTCGGAGAAAGTGCAAGAATAGGGTTTTTTATGAGCTTTTGTTTGGCAATTCCGTTACTTGTCGCGACCCAAAGATGATTGTTACTATCTACAAAAAGTGCATTTACATCACTTGATGATAGTCCTGTGGATTCGTTATAAGGAATAATTTTGTCTTCAAAAAGGAAGTGCAAACCTCTCGGCGTTGCAATCCAGATACCACCAAAAGGATTGACACAAATCTTACGACATTGATTGGATAACAAACCATCGGTCACCGTAAAAACGCGAATAATACTATCAGCTCGAAGTTGTGCTAAACCATTTTCAGTAGCTAACCAAACATCGCCCAAACTATCTTGTGTAATATCATTCACGAGGTTGGATGGTAAATTATTGTCTTCCGAAATATTATGAACAGTCAAGTTTTCATAAATAAAAACACCTTGCTCAGTACCGACCCAAAGGCGTTCACGATTATCTTCAAACAAGCTATATCCAGCTTTGAGATTGTCCAATTCGGCAACCCATTTATTGGGTTTGGTCTCACAGTCTTTATAAATCCAAAAATATCCGTCATGTAACAAATTGAAATTTCCAAACTCATCAATCAAAAAAGAAGTAGCTGTTTTTTCGGTAGAAATACAATTGGTAATCGTTGGATTTATTTTAAAAATACCTTCATCAGTACTTGCATAAAGTTCATTTTGTTCATTTTTTCCGAATTGCCAAACCTCTAATTTACTGCTCTTTTGTTGCCATTTTTGACCATTCCACTCAAAAAAACCATCTTTTGTTCCTGTCCAAATATTACCGTTTTTATCTTCTGCAACATCATTGATAAAAGTATTAGTCAGACCAGATTCATTGCCATAATTGGTGAAAGGAGAGAGATTAAGCCAATAAATACCGCTACCTTCGGTCGAAATCCAAAGGTGTTTTTCGTCATCTGTGAATACTTTGGTTACTTTGGAAGAGATGTTGAGGAAAGCGATTAAATCAATTGCATTATCTTTTGATTTTTGCCAAAATATTTGATTGTTGAGTGTGTCCCAATGATAATTAATGCTTGGCTTAGTTGGTTCAATATCGGTTGTATAGTCAAGTTTGACGTTTTTTTGATTTTTTCTAAAAAGGTTTGCTGAGAATTTTTGAGGCGGTTTTTTTTCAAAAAAACAAACAAGCTGCCCATTATTGAACTCTAAATGCGTAATTGTATTATCAGATAGTCCATCAGCGGTACTAAAGTTCTTGAAGGTTGAGCCATTAAACCTTGAAAGCCCATTTTTGGTAGCTAGCCACAGATAACCTTTTTCATCTTGCAACATATCAAAAACCACATTATTTGCCAAACCATTTTGGGTGGTGTAATGTTTGGAGTAGATACTTTGACCTTTTAGGAGCGATAATGAATTGAAGATGATAAGAACTAAAAAAGCAATTCTATTTATTGTTTTTTTCCGTTTTTTTAAAAAAGGTAAAGTAGTAAAATAGTTGTTTTGTGAAGTCATTTTCCGCTTATTTATTTTTCTTCACTAAAGATAGACTTATTAAACTTTAAAAATTAGTAAACGCGGACTAGTTTACTAAAAATTAGGCGGAATAATATTTTTGAAATGCCCATTGAGTTTAACTCGTTCGCGCAATCTTTCCATTTCTTCTATCATCGGAATCATATTGATAACATGATTTAGCACCATGTCTTGACGTTCAATTTCGGTGTCTAAGGTCAAGAGTTGATATTCTTGATTGATAGAAAGACCAATGTGATGTCCAATGTCAAACATTCTTAAATTACTAGAATCCTGAGGAACAGGGCGGTTAATTTTTAGTAACTGATAAAGCTCTCCGAGCCTTTCAATGATTTCCAAATTTTTCAAAAGGTCACCTTTGGCTTGGTTTTTATTCAAAAAAACATCTGCGCCAGCATAGAGTTTGTCAGGAATAGGATTGTAAATTTCTTCGATTTTGAAAGTTCTAATTCCTTTACAACTAATATCCATTCTTCCATCTGGATAGGTTTTTCGGATGGCGACGAGTTCGAGTTCTGTTCCGAAATCCATGATTTTATTATTCATAAATACGGGCATTCCAAAGGTTTTTTGCTCATCAAAACACTCATTTATCAATTGCTGATAGCGTTCTTCAAATATATGGAGGTTTACTTTTTCGTTAGGGTAGGTAACTAGTTTTAAAGGAAAAATAGGGATAAAAGTGGTCATTGGATTTGTATTTTGGTTTTTATCTAAATAATTCACGTTACACAAGACTTTGTAATATAGCCTTTTGTTTGGTGTATGGAAACCTCGGTGGTTCCCATGCTACTAATAAAAGCACTTTTGCGTAACTTCACTAAATAACAAAGAAACAAAAGAAAGTACATAAAACTAAGCTGTAAACAACTTTTACTTTCTTTTGTTTCTTTGTCGTTCAGATAAAAAACGATTACTATGATTTCATCACCTCATCATAATCTTTCATACTCTGCAAAATAATCTTTTTGGCAACTTCTGCACTTTGAAAGTCCTCTACTTCAACCGTTTTATTTTCTAATTTTTTGTAATCTTCAAAGAAGTTACGCAATTCTTTTAGGAAGTGTTGAGGTAATTCCGAAACGTCATTGAAGTAATTTACACTCATATCATTTTCAGCAACTGCAATGATTTTGTCATCAAGCTCACCACCATCAAGCATTCGCATTACGCCAATTACTTTAGCTGATACAATACAAAGTGGCACTACTGCAATTTGAGAAATTACAACAATATCCAAAGGATCTTTGTCATCGCAATAAGTCTTAGGGATAAAACCATAATTAGCTGGATAATAGATAGATGAATATAAAACTCTATCTAATACAAGCATTCCGCTTTCTTTATCCAATTCGTATTTTGCTCGTGTATTTTTTGGTATTTCTACAATACCATTTACAATATCAGGTGATTTACTTCCTATGTTTACCTTGTGCCAAGGATTTTGTGTGTCGATTGTCATAATTAATATTTTAATTTTTTGGAAGAGTTTGATGCTATTTTTTTATAAAACTCAAAATTATTTTTCTAGCCATTTTAAGTGAAAACAAAATAAACATACATTTTGATTACAATTAATTTTAGATAAACCTCTAATTATTATCCAACATCGGTAAATTCAGCTCATGTTCTTTGG
>CAKZLT010000478.1 GCA_937127195.1 uncultured Saprospiraceae bacterium | reverse complement strand
TTAAAAGCACTAAAAAAATGAACCGTAGCGGTGCTATGCTTAATTTTTTAAGCACTTTTAAATAAAAAAATAAAGTTATATAATGGTGCAACTTATTTATTTTTCTTCACTAAGGAATAATGATTGAATGAATGAATGATTGAACGAGTGAATATGCTACCGCTGTTCTATATTTTTAAAGCTATTAATAACGGAGTTTATTCACTTATTCACTCATTCAATCATCCTGTCATTGAATAAAGTAAACACAATCAATCTAGTAGAATGAAAAAATTACTATTCATTCTTGTTGTAGGTTTCAGTTGGAGTAGCGTATCGGCACAGACCAATACTTTCTCTCTACAACAAGCTATTGACTATGCGATGAAAAATGATAATTCCTTGCGCAATGCTCAATTGAACATTAAAGATGCCGCAGGGCAAATCAAGGAAATCAGAGCAATTGGAATGCCTAAATTAAGTGCTAAGGTTGATTATCAATATTTTATTGAGCTACCAACTTCATTAATTCCTGCGAATGCTTTTGACCCGACAGCACCTGAAGGGCAATTTATTGAAGCTCAATTTGGTACTTCTAACAGCTTGACGGCTTCTTTGGATTTTAGTATGTTATTGTTTGATGGAACGTATTTGGTTGGATTAGAAGCAGCAAAGTTATATAAGGATTTTGCTGGACTTCAAGTGAAACAAGCAGAGAAAGAGGTTAAAGACAAAGTGGTAGATGCTTATGTTTCTACTTTGATTTTTGAGGTAACGAAAAAAACTTTTGATGATAATATCAAAAATTTGACGGGTTTAATCAAAGAAACAAAGGAGTTGTATAAAGAAGGTTTCGCGGAGCAGTTAGATGTTGACCGTTTGGAGTATTCTTTGCAATCAATTAAAACGGAGTTGGCGAATTTGAATCGTCAGGAGGAACAAGTAAAAAACCTTTTGAAATTTACGATGAGCTACCCACTTGACCAAGATATTCAGTTGGTTGATAATATTGATATGCTTTTGGTTAATGAATTTGCTTTGGCAAATGATGAAGCGTTGGACTTGAATAATCGCCCAGAATTGAATGTGTTGAATAAAAGTTTGGACTTGCAAGCATTGGATATTAAGCAATATCAGCGTGGTTATTTACCTAATTTGGCGGCATTCGCTTCTTACCAATATAGCGTTCAAGGAAACAATTTATTTGATAATCCACCTAGTTTTCCTATGTCATTAGTTGGGTTACAATTGAATGTACCGATTTTTGATGGCTTTGAAAAACGTGCTAAAATAGAACGCGCTCGCGTATCTCAAGAAAAATCTTTAAATCAGAAAAAAGATTTAGTTCGTGCAATTAATTTAGAAGTAGAAACGGCTCGTATTTCTTACACAAATGCGTTTGAGCGTGTAGGTAATTCTAAAAAAAGCGTTGAATTGGCACAAAAAATTTACGATACAACAAAGACGAAATATAAAGAAGGAGTTGGTTCTAGCTTTGAATTGATACAAGCGGAAAGTGAATTGTATCAATCACAAAATAGCTATCAACAGGCTTTGTATGATTATTTGAAGTCGAAAGCTGATTTGAAAAAAGCTCTTGGTAAGTAGTTTTTTTTGAATGATGAATGTTTAATGATGAATGCTTTTATAGCGTGAAATATCAGAATTCATTAGGCTTTTGATGAACTACTTTTTTTATAAAAAAGAAAATAAAACTTAACGTTGTTTAGTGTTTTTTTTAAATAACGAAAGAGAATAATGGAAAAGGGACACTAATAAAAGTACCTGCCTGCCAAAGGCATGAAGGCAGGTCTCTTTTCTCTGAGCCGAAGGCGGTCTCTCCTCTCTATTCTGACTAAAAAAAGCACTAAAAATCAAACTAAATATAATGAGAAAAATAGCCGCACTTTTATTGATGGTGTTAATTCTGGCTTCTTGTGGTGGACCTGCTAAAACGGACGAAATTCCACAGGATTTGGAAGGTAAAAAGGCTTTTCTAAAAGAAAAGAAAGCTGCAATGCGTGAATTGAAAACAACTATCACGCAGTTGGAAAGAGAAATCAAAAAACTGGATCCGAAGTCTGCTGAAATCAAAGAGACATTGGTGACAACTCAAGATATTATTCGTAAAAATTTCGTTCGTTACGTAGAAATACAAGGAACGGTAGCAGCCGAAAATACAGTTAAAGCAAGTAGCGAGATTGGTGGACGTTTGCAAGGATTCACATTAGAAGAAGGTGATTATGTCAAAAAAGGACAAGTTATCGGAAAGGTAGATGTGGAGCAAGTTCGCAAAAGTATTGCAGAATTGCAGACTCGTTTGAAGTTGGCAGAAGATGTATATAATCGTCAAAAAAGACTTTGGGATCAGAATATCGGTTCTGAAGTTCAATTTTTGCAAGCTGAAAATAATGTAGAAAGTTTGAAAAGGTCAATCGAAACGGTTCAGTATCAATTGACAAAAGAAGAAATTGTATCACCAGCTTCTGGTATGGTTAATATGGTTTTTTCTAAAAATGGTGAGGTTGTTGGTCCTGGAACTCCAATTTTTGACATTTTGGATTTGAACAAAATTAAGGTAGTCGCAGACGTTCCAGAAATATACATTCAAGCAGTTAGAAGAGGAGAAGTAGTGAAAATGAAATTTCCTGCTTTGGACATGGAACGCACTGGGAAAGTTTCTTTATTAGGAAGTCAAATTAACCCGAATAACCGTACTTTCAAGGTGGAAGTTGACTTAGCTAACCCTGGAAAGAAGTTGTTACCTAACCTTTTGACTTCTATGTTAATCAAGGATTACTACGCACCAAATGCGATTACTTTGATTAATGAATTGATTCAGCAAGATGTAAGTGGTAGAAGTTACGTATTTACTGTGGCGGAGCAGAATGGCAAAAAAACAGCCAAGAAAGTATTCGTAGAAATAGGTGAAAGCTATGATGGAGTAACCGAAATTAAGTCAGGTTTGACGGGTAGCGAAAGCGTAGTTGTAGAAGGTGCAAGAGGTCTTGTAGATAGTGAACCAATCAAAGTAAACTAAGAAGACAATGAGAGAATGACTGAATGAGAGAATGATTGAATAAACTCCGTTATTAATCACTGTTGAAATGTGAAACAGCGGTAGCTTATTCACTCATTCTATCATTTATTCATTCACTCATTATTTTCAACCAGAATAATCATGGAACAAAATAAAGAAAAGAAAAATATATTTAGGGAGTTTGGACTTACGAGTCTGGCTGTGGATAACGGAACCAGTATTTTTATACTGACGATGATGATTATCCTTTTCGGTTTCAATAGTTACCGTTCGATGCCCAAGGAACTTTTCCCTGAAATCGTTATACCTACTATATATGTAGGTACGCCTTATCCTGGGGTTTCGGCAGTAGATATAGAAAACTTAGTAACGAAGCCGATTGAAAAGGAAATTAAGTCTGTTGCAGGTGTCAAAGAAATCAAATCTACTAATATTCAGGGCTATTCGACGGTTATTGTTGAGTTCGGAACGGATGTAGAAGTACCGATTGCATTGGCAGACGTAAAGGATGCAGTGGATAAATCAAAGGGGGATTTACCAACTGATTTGCCAACTGATCCGAATGTATTTGATATTAACTTCTCGGAATTTCCTGTTGTAACTATCAACTTAGCAGGAGATTATACCGTAGATGAATTGCGTGGATATGGTGAATATTTACAAGATAAAATCGAAGCTTTAGATGAAGTTACACGTGTTGACATCAAAGGAGCATTAGACCGTGAGGTGAAGATTCACGTTGATCCGATTGCAATGGAAGCGCGCCAATTATCATTCGGGGATATTGAGCAAGCGATACAGAGTGAAAACTTAAATGTATCGGGTGGTGAAGTCTTGATGAATGGTTTTCGTAGAGCGATTCGTGTAGTTGGAGAATTTGAAACAGCGAACGAAATATCTAATATTGTTGTAAAAAGTGAAAATCAAAACCCTGTTTATTTGCGTGATGTTGCAAAAGTATCTTTAGGGTTTGAGGATGCGACTTCTTATGCAAGAGCGGATCAGTTACCAGTTGTATCTTTAGATGTAGTCAAAAAAGCAGGAGCAAATTTGCTTGATGCGATTGACAATATGAAAGTAGAATTGGAAAAAGCAGAGATAGAAAAATTACCTTCGGATTTGAATGTTACTTTATTTAATGACCAATCTGTTCAAGTAAGACAACAAATTGGAGAATTAGAAAACAGTATTATTTCGGGAGTAATTTTGGTTGTTTTGGTTTTATTATTTTTCTTAGGAACGCGTAATGCGATGTTCGTTGGTTTGGCGATTCCGCTTTCGATGCTAATGGGTATTTTGATATTAAATATCTTGGGTGTTTCGTTAAACTTCATGGTATTATTCTCGCTCATTTTGGCACTCGGACTATTGGTAGATAACGCCATAGTGGTCGTCGAGAACGTGTACCGATATATGCAAGAAGGCTATTCTGGCTGGGATGCAGCGAAGAAAGGAACAGGAGAAGTTGCCGTTCCGATTATCGCATCTACGGCTACGACACTAGCTGCATTTATACCATTGGCATTCTGGGAAGGTATTATTGGTAGCTTTATGAAATATCTGCCAATTACCTTAATCATCGTTTTATCTTCTTCTCTGTTTGTAGCATTGGTCATCAATCCAGTATTTACGGCAACTTTGATGAAGGTAGATGAAAAATCAAATGACCCTAAGGTTCGTCGTAGAAAGCTAAGAAATAAGTTAATTGGATTAGCAGGAATGGCTCTTTTAGGGATAATATTCGCGATTGCTGGAAATACGACAGCTCGAAATATGATGCTTTTCGCAGCAGGTTTGACGGCTTTGGATTTCTTTGTATTACGTCCAGTTTCATTGGTTTTCCAAGAGCGTTTTTTACCATTTTTAGAAAGCATTTATGATAAAATAATCCGTTTAGTATTGAAAGGTGTAATGCCTTACATTGTATTTGGAGGAACATTTGGATTGTTGATTTTATCATTTGTATTACTAGGAAAATACCCACCAAAAACGGTTACTTTCCCAGAAACACCACCAAATTATGTGAATATTTTTGTGGAAATGCCTTTAGGTACAGACATTGAAGTAACCAATAATGTAGTCAAAAAAATCGAAGATAAGGTGGCGAATGCCGTTAAACCTTATAATGAAACGGTTGATGCTATATTAACACAAGTTGGTGAAGGTACTGGAGATCCAGGGCAGCCAGGTGGAGAACAAGGAGGAACGCCACACAAAGGACGTATCACCGTAGCATTCGTGACGGCTGATAAGCGTCAAGGTACGAATACCTTCGAGATTATGGATGCCATCCGTGAAGGTGTGAAAGGGCAACCTGGAGTAAGTCTTGTGATTGATAAAGATGCTTCTGGCCCGCCAGTAGGTAAACCAATTAACTTAGAGTTGGCTGGTGAAGATATTGAAGTATTAGCGCAATTGTCTCAGGATGTATTGAAGTATTTGAATGATGCGAATGTAGCTGGTGTTGAAGAATTGATTACGGATGTGAATTTGAGTAAACCAGAATTGGTAATTGATATTGATAGAGAAGCGGCTCGCCGTTATGGTCTTTCGACTTATTCTATTGCAATGGCGATTCGTACCTCTGTTTTTGGTAAAGAAATAACGAAGCTAAAAGTTGGTAACGATGAATATCCTATTCAAATTCGTTTGAATAAAAAGTATCGTAATAATGTAAATGCTTTACTGAATCAGAAGGTTACATTTAGAGATCCAGGGAATGGTCAGATTTCACAAATTCCGATTTCGGCGGTTGCCAAAGTAAATTACTCAACAACATATAGTTCTATCAAACGTAAGGATTTGGATAGAGCAATTACGATTTATTCTAATGTGATTGCAGGTTACAATCCTGCGGAAATATTGGAAGAATTGGAGTATGTGTTAGGAGATTTTGATTTTCCTGAAGGATATACTCATAAGTTTACAGGAGAACAAGAGGAGCAAGAAGAAGCTACAAATTTCCTTATTGGAGCATTTGGAATCGCTTTATTTGCTATTTTCTTAATTCTTGTAGCGCAATTTAACTCATTAATCAATCCTGTGATTATCTTCTTATCTATTGTATTTAGTACAATTGGTGTATTCTTAGGATTGGTAGTGACTCAAATGGACTTTGTAGTTGTAATGACAGGTATCGGTATTATCTCGCTCGCAGGTATTGTGGTGAATAATGCGATTGTACTGATTGATTACATTAACTTCCTCAGAGAACGTAAGCGCGAAGAAAAAGGCTTGGTTGAAAGAAGTGACGAATTGAGTAACGATGATGTAAGAGAAGCAATTGTATTAAGTGGAAAAACTCGTTTGCGTCCTGTATTATTGACAGCGATTACAACGGTATTAGGTTTGATTCCATTGGCGATTGGTTTTAATATGAACTTCGGAACATTGATTAGTGATTTTGACCCACAGATATTTATTGGTGGTGATAATGTAGCTTTTTGGGGACCAATGTCTTGGACAATTATCAACGGATTGGTTTTCGCAACCTTCTTGACTTTGATTGTTGTACCAGTCATGTATTGGTTATTCTTCCGATTTACGAGAGGTGTTTCTAATGTAGCTGCTGGAAAAGCATTGAATAGCAATATTGGAAATGATGATAATTCGGACTCAGATGATGAGTAGTTTTATTCATTTTTAATAATAAAAAAAGACGTTTACTAAAACTTTGAAAGTTTAGTAAACGTCTTTTTTTGTTACTATGCAGTATTAAAAAACAACCGCTCGTTTCAGAGACGCTGCGCTTAACTCTGAAACGAGCGATTCAAAAAATGACTCTTAAAAAGGATTACTAAATTGAGGGTCATTAATAAAATCATCATCTGTCAAAGTCTTCAAGAAGGCAATAATAGCTTGAATTTGAGCGTCAGAAAACCCTACTCCTGGTATTTTATTACCCAAATTAGAATCAATATTCGGAGAACTTTTGATGTGTTCGCTATAAAATCGGAGTACTTCTTCCAGCGTTTCAAAGCGTCCATCGTGCATATAAGGCCCAGTGAGTTCGATATTTCGGAGCGAAGGCGTTCTGAATTTTCCATTATCTGCCGAAATTCCAGTGACCATTCCAAAACCTTTATCTACGAAGTCATCAAAGTTATTGGCAAAATCCAATCCATTATTTCTATAAGAATTATTAGTAAATAGTCCAGATGTTTGATGACAATGCTGGCATTCTGCATTTCCACCATTACTAACTGGTGCGGTATCTGCAGCTCCACCTAGCTCTCTAATGAATAATTGACGACCAGTATCTTCTTGTTCTGTCAAAACTGGTCGTAAGCCACTATAAGGTGCATTTCCAAGTGCTTTATCAAACTTAGACCTCCAAGAAACCATCGTTCGCATAAATTGCGATAAGGCTTTGGCGGCTAGTTCTTTGTCTATTTCATTAGAGTTTTCAATACCAAAAGCCTTTCTAAACTGCTCGCGATACATTGGACTTCTACGGAATTTAGCTTGTACATTGTCCCAATTTTCATGGAGTTCAATAGGATTTTCGACAGGTTCTAACGCCTGAACTTCTAATGAAGCAGAGCGACCGTCCCAAAAGAAACCATTCGGATTGTAGCCCAAATTGAACAATGGCATTGCATTTCGAGTACCTGCAATTCCATCAATCCCGACGCTGACGCTTAAAGGTTCAGCAAAGGCATTTTCTTGATGATGACAACTAGAACAAGATTGAGTGCTATCTGCTGAAAGTATCGGATCATAGAATAACATTCTGCCCAAATAAACGCCTTCTACAGTTAGTGGATTATCACTCGGAATTTCCATAATAGGAAAATTTGGAACAGTAGGAAAATCTGGATCAGAAAATATAACATGAGTTTTGGGATTGTAATTAATACCAGTTAAATCATATCCAGGATCTAAATCTTCATCTGGACCACAGGCTGTTATTAGGAGCAAAGTACTCAAAATACTTATGAAGAATAGTTTTTTCATGGTTTACTTTTTTGCGTTTATCAAAATTATTTGGTGTTCACCTTTTACTATTATTTAAACGTAAAAATAAGGTAAAACGGCTAGAGTATGTTCTGGTATATTCTTGAATTGTCATTTGGTAAGCTATTTTAAAGTGTTTTTTAAGACTTTTTACAAGATTTATATTTTTTGCTCTTTGATGACTTTGCCATATTCAAGGTTTGGGCTTATCTGTTGAGTTGACTATTAAGAGTTTTTTGTTTTACAAATAAAATCGAAAATCACGATTTTATTCAAAGAATTAAAAATAATAGAATCGCTGTTTAATCTTCTTTTTGAGCATTTTTTTAAAGAATGTTATGTTAATTATCTCTAGTTTATCAATGTGATAACATACCATGTGTAACAAAATTATAAAAAGAGAGTATAACTTAACTGACTACTAAGAGATGAATACAAGTGAATTATAATAAATAAATTTTTACATAACCAATTTAATTTTTACTATGAAAAAGTCACTAAATAATTTGAAGAAAGACCTAACAGTATTAAGTAATGATGAAATGCAAAACCTCAAAGGAGGTGGCGTGATGGGAACAAACTATAATACATTCTGCGAATGGTATGCTGGTTTGACAAATCAATCAATGGATGATATTATGGAAACTCCCATGGGGCAATTGATGTATCAATTGGATGTAGCATTAGGATTAATGTAATTAGAGCAACTATTCCCTTTTTTAAAAGCTATTCTGGTCATTCAGAATAGCTTTTTTATTTAATATAGGGTTTTCTGAAAATTGTTGTGAAACTCAAAATAATGTGAATTATACTGAATTTGAAAGTGCTTAGAAGTCAGAATCGAGTAGTCACAAAAAAACTTAAAAAGAACTCAATATTTTTGTTATTTGAAAGGCTAGTTTTATAAACTTGGGCTATTCTGCTTCTACATTTCCCCAGTTTTCACCTGACCGAATTCGATTTAATTGTGTGTGTGAAATACCGAAACGCTTGGCAATTACACGCAATCTAGTACGTTTTTCGCTTTTGAGCATTTTTTTGATAATCTTTACTTTACTCTCTGTGAGTTTATAATATTCTTTTCTTTTTTTGATAGCTTGCTCGTAACGTGGACTAGTTTTGGCGTGTTCATTTAATTCACTTTGGGTCATCCATTTTAGATTTTGAAAGTGATTATTAGACTTGTCAAAGTCTGTATGAACGACAAATTTATGCTCGTCAGATGGAATACGAAGGAAATTATCTGCGACAAAACGATGCACCAATATATATTTACGCTTATCCTTATTATCCAATCTAATGGTTATTCTGATACTTCCATTAGGGTTGATAGAACCTTTAACTAGTCTTTCTTTTTCTGTCGTTTTATCTTTGCTTTTGACTCTTCCAAAGTTGGATATAAAATAATCTGTATTAGTTTTTTTTTCTTGAATAAAAACTTCTTTCCATATTTCTCCCCAAAAAGCTTCTATTTTTTCTTTTTTCATTTTGATGATGTTAAAGGCATTAAAGTACCTGAATTTTTTAGTAAAAGGTAGCGCATAATGAATGTATTTTTGCTGATTGTAACAGATTGCAGTGATAGTTAATCTCATTAAAAATACTTGGTGACGCACCTAAAGGCGCTTTTATTTTA
>CAKZLT010000477.1 GCA_937127195.1 uncultured Saprospiraceae bacterium | reverse complement strand
AAATAAAAGCGCCTTTAGGTGCGTCACCAAGTATTTTTAATGAGATTAACTATCACTGCAATCTGTTACAATCAGTAAAATTGAAAATAGAAATAATATACTATATGTTATGGCATTAGACAAAAATTCCCTGCTAGTTTCAGAGTTAAGCGCAGCGTCTCTGAAATTATACATTTTACCACGTCTTAGACGTGTATTGATAATGTGTATTATAATAAAACGTACTTCATTTACGTCTAAGACGTAACTAATCTAGAATTTCAGAGACGCTGCGCTTAGCTCTGAAACTAGCAAGTTGTTTTTATTTTTCAAAAAAATGGAGTAAATATACTTTTGTAAGGTATGTCGTTTCCATTCAAATATATGAATATTCTACTCCGTCAAGGTATCAAATAGTTTGAAAGTATGCACTTTTGTAAATCCCACAACCATATATTTTTTGTATCTTTGAAATATTAAAAAAGGTATTTAAAAGCTATTTTTAAAATTGAAAAAAGCAAATAAATACTTTTCTTTTTATAAAAAAACAAATAATAATATAATAAGAAACTCGCCAAATAGGTAGTTGAGCGGAATTATTAATTATTAATTGTCAATTCATAATTAATAATGTCCAATTTTGTAGTATCTGCTAGAAAGTACCGCCCGATGCGCTTCGATGAAGTCGTTGGTCAAGAACACGTTTCACAAACACTCAAAAATGCGTTTAAAAATGACCATTTGGCGCACGCTTTTTTGTTTTGTGGGCCGCGAGGTGTTGGTAAAACGACCAGTGCGCGTATTCTAGCCAAAGTACTCAATTGCGAAAATGTAACCGAAGATTTTGAGCCTTGTAACGAATGTCATTCCTGCGAGTCTTTTAATGGAAATGCTTCTTTTAATATTACCGAACTAGATGCAGCTTCTAATAATAGCGTCGAACACATCCGCGCGCTGATAGAGCAAGTCAGGTTTCAACCACAACAAGGAAAATTCAAGATATATATTATAGATGAGGTTCACATGTTGTCTCAACAGGCTTTTAATGCCTTTTTGAAGACGCTCGAAGAACCACCTGCTTATGCCAAATTCATATTGGCGACCACCGAAAAGCACAAAATCATCCCAACTATTTTGTCCCGTTGTCAGATTTTTGACTTCAATCGTATTCAGATTCCTGCGATGGTTAGTCATTTACAAAATATCTGTAAAGAGGAAAATATCACAGCAGAACCAGATGCTTTGCACATTATCGCCCAAAAGGCAGATGGTGCGCTAAGAGATTCTTTGTCTATTTTCGATAGAATCGTTAGTTTTTCTAATGACAGTATTACTTATGAAGATGTAATTACCAACTTAAATGTGTTGGATTATGATTACTTTTTTAGGTTGTTAGATGCGATGTTTGGTGAAGATGTGGGAACGGTTTTGATGATTTTTGATGATATTTTGCGCAAAGGATTTGACCCGAGTTTATTTGTGAATAGTTTTGCGGAACATATTCGCAATATTTTAGTGAGTAAAGACAAAAAAACGGTTTCTTTATTGGAAATTGGTGAGGCACTCAAAGCACGTTATTTACAACAAGCTCAAATTGCTCCGTTATCGTTTTTGTTAGCTGCGCTTAATATTGCCAATGAATGTGATGTCAATTACAAAATGGCACGAAACAAACGCTTGCACGTCGAAATGTCATTAATAAAAATGACTTATCTGAATCGTGCTGTACAAGCTGCAAAACAAGGAGTTGTTGCTGCACCAGCCATTATTGAAAAAAAAAACGAGCCTCATAACACGGTAACACAATCAGCGGTTACGCAAGAAACGCCTCCTAAATATCAGGTCAATACGCCCGCCATTAGCAATACTCCGAGTGCTGTAACACCCACAGTTCCCAAAATAAAGCCTCAATTATCGAATAGTGATACTATTTCATTGGGGTCATTAAAGGACATTGAAGCTGCTGTGAAGCAAGCAGAAAAGGAGGAAGAAGCCATAGAAGCACCTCCTTTAACGCTCGAAAATATTGAAACGTACTGGAAAGAATATCTACAAACAATTGAATCAAGTTCGACACAAGTTGCTTTCAAAGGGGTTACTTTTGGTGTAAAAGACCCTGATATTATTGTTACGACTACCAGTAATTTTATGAAAAGTACGATACAGGAAGAGCGAGAAGTATTGACTTTTTTAAAAAAGAAATTTTATAGAAAAGACCTAAATCTAAGTATTGAAGTATCGAAAGCTGCTCAAAAGGCAATGGAAAAGAAAACGGTTGTTAAAAGGGCTTTAACGCCAAAAGAAAAATTTCTACAAATGCGCGCAGCCAATCCTGCTGTTGATGATTTGAGAAAGCGTTTTCAGTTATTTCCTGATGAATAAAGAATTGATGGGTAATAGTGACCAATGATTTAATGGTTGGTCTTAAACTAAAAAAATAAAAAATGTCAGTACAGATTAATAAACAAAAAGTAAAACGCGGTGCATTAATTACACTAGGCAGTGTATTGGTTGTTGTAATTATAGGATTTTTGACTTATGCGAATTTTACGTATAGTAAAGGATACCGTAATGGTATGGTTATCAAGATTAGTAGTAAAGGGATGATGTTCAAGACCTGGGAAGGTCAGCTCAATCTAGGTGCATATACGAATGAAGGAGAAGGTGCGCCAACAACGATTTGGGAATTTTCGGTGCCTAGTTCTAATGACCAAGTACTAGAAGATATTAATACTTCGATTGATAATGGAAAGCGTGTGAAGCTACATTATAAAGAAAAATTAATGACTTTACCATGGCGAGGTGATACGAAATATCTTATTTATAAGGTCGATATTTTGGAGTAAGTACAATTACAGAATTAGCGAATGATAGAATAACCTTTAATAATCAAGGTGTCGCATCATTTTTAATTTATGCTTATTTTCGCTCGGCTATTTAGTACACGGTATCAAAAGTTTTATGATATTAAAGAGTGTAGCTCTGAATTTATTTGCAAATAAAAAGACAAGCTATAAAAGAAGGGCTTTCGCCCTGCTTGCCTCGAAATCTCGACGGTAAACGTTTGATTTTCAATATAATCATGGCTAAAGCCCTTCAAAAACTATCTTACAATTATTCTACAAACATGGACATGGCTAAAGCCATTTTATATAATCAAACTTTTGATACAGTGCATTTAGGCATTTAATTTTAAGAAATAATGAAACCTGTAATCATTCCTTAGGGAGTTTTTACAGGTTTTTTTTATAAAAAATGGCTGCCTAATATGGGCAGATTAAAAGTATCTGCTGATAAATAAAACTCGACCTTTCTTTTTATATTTCAATCCCAATATGGTTCGATTAAAAGAAAGGTTTTACAGTACGAAAGGAACTACTAGAAAATATTTCAATCCCAATATGGTTCGATTAAAAGCCGTAGCTTACAAAAACAAAAGTAACTGTTTATTAGCTGAATAGCAAAGAAAAAATCATAATTTATGCTTTCAAAAAGCGTCGAACCTCAATAGTATGATTAGTGCTGAAGTTCGACAACCTCTTTTAGAGCCTTGGTGAGCCATTTTTGTAGAAAAAACATTATTTCAAAGAACAATAAAGCACTTCTCGTTAGAGACCGACGACAAGCAACTTAGCAAACATTTAGGAAAGTACTAATTTTATAGGGGAAATGTGGCTGTTTTTTGATTTTTTTTAAAAAAGAAGGCATAATATTGTAATATTAAAAACGGAGTCAAGGACATTACTTTGTTTGTTAGATTGAATAATGTAAATTTGTTTATAATTAATTTAATGTAAGTCCAGAATATATAGAATATGTCAAAAAAAAATAAAGCTTTAAAAATCAACCAATTAGAAAAGTTGGAAACAAAGAGTGACTTGTTGGAATTGCTCAAGTCAAGAGGTAAGGCAGGTGAAAAAATCGCTAAGACAATCGCTTACGAACAAGAGTTAATTGGCTTGCAGATTGAATTGGGGAAGTTGCAGAATTGGGTTAAAGAAAACGGTAAGCGTGTCGCTATTATCTTTGAAGGAAGAGATGCCGCAGGAAAAGGTGGAACTATTAGACGTTTTACTCAACACCTGAACCCTAGAGAAATGCAAATAGTCGCATTACCGAAACCAACTGACGCAGAAAAGAATCAATGGTATTTTCGTAGATATATCAAAAAATTGCCAAATGCTGGCGAAATCGTTTTCTTTGATAGAAGCTGGTATAATCGAGCAGTTGTCGAACCTGTAAATGGTTTTTGTACCGAAAATCAATATGAATTATTTATGAAACAAGTCATTGATTTTGAAAATATGTTACATGAAGATGGCTTGATTTTAATTAAGTTCTGGTTAGAAATTGACAAGGAAGAACAGCAAGAGCGATTTGAAGCGCGTCGAGAAAATCCATTAAAACAATGGAAATTGAGTCCAATAGATGCCAAAGCACAAGAACTTTGGGATACTTATTCTCACTATCGGGATGCGATGTTCAAAAATACAAATAGTAATCATACACCTTGGGTGGTTGTGGAAGCAAATAGCAAGAAAACCGCAAGACTGGAGAGTATTAAATATGTTTTAAGTCAAATTAATTATAGAACAGATACAGATACAAATATCGAATTTGATGAAAAAATAGTAGCACCTTATAGTGAATAGGTTGCTGATTTTTGTCAAAAATGATTTGATTTTCTCTAAACATTTAGTGCTAGTTATTTATTTTTCTTCACTTAGTGTGGTGACTTGACTAACTACAATTTAAGTTTTGTATAAGAAACCAAATGCTTCATCATTTTTAGTATAAAAAAATATGAATCACGATAATTCATCAAGAAGACGTTTTTTAAGAAATATCACGCTAGGTAGTGCTATGTTGACTTCTGCTTCTAGTCTTGAAGCGTTATCTCATAAAGCGTTTCGTTCACCTTCCGAAAAAGGTTTAACAGAAGATTATTGGAATAGTATAAGGAGTGAATTTCTGTTGCCAGCTAAGAAGAAATACTTCAATACAGGGAGTTTAGGCGTGTCACCCAAAGTGGTGGTTGATAAGGTTTACGAATGGATGATGAAGCTGGAAAGGATGGGCGAAGGAGGTTACGAGCAGAGAAAAGGGATACATGAAAAGCTGGCTAGTTTTGTTAATTGTGACCCAAGTGAATTGGCAATTACGCGCAATACGACAGAAGGAATGAATATAGCGGCGCGTAGCATTCCTTTTAAGGCGGGCGACGAAGTGATTATTACGAGTCACGCACACGTTGGCGGTGCTGCACCGTGGCTGGCGGTTCAGAATGATAAAGGTATCAAGGTCAAAGTGATTGAGCTGGATAATGCAGGCAAAAATAATCTAGATATTATCATTTCTCATATCACAGAACGAACGAGAGCAATAGCTGTTAGTCATGTTACTTGCACGACAGGAATGGTTTTGCCTATCAAAAAATTGGTTGAGTACTGTCGCCCAAAAGAGATATATACTTGCATTGATGGCGCGCATCCCTTGGGAATGATGGAATTGAATTTGAGTGATTTGAAGCCCGATTTTTATGCTTCGAGTGGTCACAAATGGCTTTTAGGCCCTAAAGGAACGGGGCTTTTATATATTAATAAAGATACGATCGAACGCATACAACCATTCTATGCAGGTGCGCATTCTGATAAATTTTACGATTTAGAAAAAGGTGTTTTTGAACACCGTCTAACGGCCAATCGGGAAGAATATGGCACTCGAAATACACCTATTTTGATGGGGTTAGGAGAAGCGGTTGATTTTATTAATTCGATTGGAATGGTCAATGTAGAATATCGAGGCAAAGAACTAGCCTCTTACCTGAAAGATGAATTATCGACTATTTCTAAAGTAAAAGTGATTACACCAATGGAGGCGGCTCAGAGTGCTTCGATTGTTACTTTTAGTATTGATGGTTACGAACATTCGAAGGCTCAGAGGATTCTGCAAAAAAGAGCTTATGCAAGATTAAGAGGTATTCATGAAAATAATCTGAATGCATTGCGTGTGTCGTGTACGGTTTATAATAATAAAGCGGAAATAGAAACTTTATTGGCTGAAATTAAAAAATTATAGCAAGATGGGGAGATTATTTCTTCACTAAGCTCTAAAAAAATATCGGGTCTATATGATTTTATATGGTCATTCAAAATGTCACTGACTTAATCTGGTTGCTAGTTGCTGCTACCGCTATTTCGATTAACAGCGGTAGCAGTAACCAGTAACCATTTGAAAAAAATTATTTTTTTAATTTTGGGTCGAGCGCATCGGTCAAGCCTTCTCCAATCAAATTGAAACAAGTTACGGTTATAAAAATGCCCAAACCAGGAAAAAAAGCCAACCACCATTCTTTGGTTAGTCCATGTGATAATTTCAGAATTCCGCCCCAAGACATTGTTTTGGGAGTTGTACTTAATTCTAAAAACGATAAAGTCGCTTCCAAAAGAATTGAAGCTGCAATACCAAAAGCAATCGAAATCAAAACGGGCGATAAAGCATTCGGGATAGCATGACGAATAAGCGTTCTCCATTTGGAAAAGCCCAATGCTTCGGCCGCTTCAATGTAAGGTAAAACCCTAATGCGGAGTAATTCAGCGCGAATAAATCGTGCAATTCCCGTCCACGAAACCAATCCGATAATAATCATTATATTGATTAAAGAGGCTTTTTTGAAAAAAGCAACAAAAATCAGAATAAAAAGCAAAGTCGGAATAGCTCGGAATATTTCTATAAAACGGCTAATAATTATATCAACAGGTAGTTTAACGGCTTTTTTTAAAAAAGAAAAACGTTTCAACTGTTTTGCAACGAGCCAAGCCAATAAAAATATCAATCCTATAATGAATAAGCTAATTAAAAATTGCCCTAAAAAGTAAAATAAACCTTCGGCATAAGCATCACTAAGTGGATAGGCTCGGATATATATACCATAAAAAAGGGCGATTGGAATAAAAAAAAGAGCAGTATATAGACTTGCTCGTGATGATTTGAGTTGATTGTCACCAAAAAAACCAGCCAAACCACCCATCAGAATACCTATGAAAGTAGCTATTATCATTGCGAAAAAACCAACTTTAAATGCCACTCGCGTTCCATGAATCATTCCCGCAGCAATGTCTCTACCCGTGGATTCTGTTCCAAACCAGTGTCTGTATCGCCAGTTCTTTACATCTTGTTTGCCCAAAGGACTAACATAATTATTGGAATAATCAGGAATGTCGGGATGATAAGGAATCAAAGAGCGAATAACAAAATCATATTCTTGAGTTTGCCAATTATTATTCAAAAAGTCCTTGTGCCATTTGGTCAAACCTGCATCTACCAAATAGGATTTGAATAAAGGACTATGCCATTGCCCTTCTATTTTGGCGACAATGGGGTGGTCATGTGCCAAAAAATCAGCAAAAACAGCTACCAAACTCAATAGAATGACAATATAAAATGAAATCATCGCTCGACGACTCTGCTTATATTGTTGTTTGACATAAGTCCAATAGGTGTTTTTATTTGTTTGATTCATAGATTGAAAAATCAATTTTTTGCACTGAAACTTCAGTTGGATTTGTTATTGGAAAGGAGATAGAGCTTTTTTATTTGGTTCTATATGATTTTATGTAGTCATTCAAAATGTCACTTTCTGGTTTCTAGATGCTAGATTCTGGTTTCTGCTACTGCTGTTAATCGAAACAGCGGTAGCAGAAACTAGCATCTAGAAACCAGAAACCATTTGAAAAAGCGAAATTTTAGACAAACTACATAAAATCATAAAGAACTTTTTATTTTTTCTTAATTTGGAAAAGATACCAACCAATAAGCCCAAAAATAGCGAATAAGAATAGAATTAAAGTAAAACTTCCCATTTTTTGTGATTCTCCAAGAGCAACTCGAACGGATTCGTAAGTCATGTAAGACAACCCAATAGTAATAATTACTTTTAAAATTCTAATCATTTGAACGGCTTTTTCATATTGAAGAGCCGCGTTTTCGGAGGTGATTTTGATAGGATAGTTGAATGCATGAGGTATTTTGGCAACCCAAGTCAATCCTATATACAAGCCAGTTGTAACGATTGGTAATATCCAGATTGAGTTGCGATTTCCGAATGCGTCAGGTTCGCCCGCAGCATTGAAAATCTCTGCACCCGCACGGGTGACAAAGGCATAGTCGCCTTCCTCAAGATAGCTGATGCGGTCGGTCATGGGGGATAGGGCAATCGCGTCCGACCCGACAAACATCTCGCCGTCGCCATAGCCGATCGCCAGCGGCGAGCCTTTGCGCGCGGCAACGATCAGGTCGTCTTCACCGTCGAACAAAAAGGCCAGCGCAAAGGCGCCTTCCAGCCGGTCCAGGGTCTTGTTGGCGGCCTCAATCGGCGACAGCCCCTCGGAGAGATAACGCTGGGTCAGCAGGGCCACGGTTTCAGTGTCGGTTTCGGTCTGAAACTCGATGCCACAGCCCGCCAGATCTGTGCGCAGCTCACGGTAGTTTTCAATGATGCCATTGTGCACAACCGCCACCGCCCCGGCCTGGTGCGGGTGGGCATTGCTGACCGAAGGCACCCCGTGGGTGGCCCAGCGGGTGTGCCCGATGCCAGATTTGCCCGCCAAAGGTTCATGCACCAGCAGGTCCGAAAGGTTCACCAGCTTGCCCACCGCGCGGCGGCGCGCCAGCGCGCGCGCGACGCCTTGGGCCAGGTCGGCATCCCGTCGCCGGACGAGCGCCTGAGGGCCTATCCGCACCAGTTCTCCGGCGGC